>CAJCIW010000160.1 GCA_903970455.1 Verrucomicrobiota bacterium
TCCGCAGCGCCTCTTTCTCTTCCGTTTCTTGTTCTTTGTTCAGATTTCTAGCCTGGGGCGTTTCGTCGAGGCTGCCCAATTTTTCGAGAACTTTGCGCGCATCGGTAGCGAGTTTATTGCTAAGATCCCGTTGATGGCGGACGAGGTTAGCGACATCCTCTTTGAGCTCATCGTACATTTGCCGCGAAGCCCCGGAGGGGCCGGAAATGATCAGGGGAGTGCGCGCTTCATCGATGAGAGTTGAGTCGACCTCGTCGACAATGGCAAAATAGTGGCCGCGCTGGCACTGCTCTTCTTTGCTTTGGGCCATCGAATTGTCGCGCAGGTAGTCAAAACCGAATTCAGAGGCTGTTCCATAGAGAATGTCGGCGTCATAGACCGATTTGCGCAAATGATGCGGCGTAGAACTTGTCAACGCATTGACGGTGAGCCCGAGCATGCGGAAAATAGAGCCGATCCATTCGCAGTCGCGCTGAACCAGGTAATCGTTCACAGTGACAAGGTGGACAGGTTTTTTTGTAAGAGCGTTGAGATAGAGGGGCAGGGCAGCCGTCAGCGTTTTTCCTTCGCCCGTCTGCATCTCGGAGATCGCACCATAGTGCATCGCAATCCCACCGAGGATTTGCACATCATAGGGCACCATGTCCCACTTTTGATCATACCCGGAAACGTGAACATCCGTCCCGCATAAACGGCGGCAAGCATTTTTGACGACACCGTACGCCTCGGGAAGAAGGCGGTCTAAAGGTTCTCCCTTGTCGAGACGCTCTCGGAATTCAACCGTTTTATTTCGCAGCTCTTCTTCGGAAAGGGCTTGAAATTTCTCTTCCCAGCGGTTGACTTCGGAGACAAGCTTTCCGTATTTTTTCAGCAAGCGGCCTTGGGCTGTGCCAAAGACTTTTTTTAAAAATCCAAACATGGTGATTTCCTATAGAGAGAATGCTACTAAGAGTTTGATTATATTACCTTTGTAATTTTTAGAACAGGGCTGAAGAGGGTATGGCCGGAAAAAAGAGGTAATTTTTTTTAGCACAACTCGAAGTGTTAAATTCTTAACGGGTTGTATGTTTTAAAAAAAATGGCAATCTGTTAATTTTAATTTAGAAGATGGAAGGAGGGGAAATGTCCCTGAGCTTGATCCTGGTTTTAATCAAAAAATCCCTTACAGAAAAAAAGCGAAAGAAAGAAGCAACAGCTTCTAAATCGTAATTCTAGACGAAAGCCATTTTGACAAGAATTTTTGGCTTCTCGTATGGTTACTCTTCACCACTCATTTAAACAAGCCTATGAAAATTAATATTTTACTCATTTTTTTGAGTTGTACACTCCTTTCCCATGCCGAAAATTCTTCCCTTCAAGTCCCTCAATCTCCCTTGATCGATTCGGCTCATTCCGTGAAGGAAGACGAAGAATTCAAAGTCGTCGATCAGATGATCAATGCGACTTCCAAACAACTGGAAACGCAAAAGCAAATGAAAGAGCTGATGCTTCAGCTCAAACTGCAGCGTGAAGAATTTATCCAAGGGAACCAAACGCGATCCCATACGGCTAAAATGGTGCGCACGGCGCGACAGATCTGTGAGCTGATCTCTTCCAACCACCTTGAACATCTCTTTGCCAAAGATTATATGGATGAGTTAACATTCTTTTCTTCAATTGCCGGCAAATCAGCTGTGACGAGGCCATGACCGAAATTATTTTTCTAGACCGCCAGACGAAAAGAACGGAGAAAGAGAAGGTTTACGGCGAGTTTTTCATTAAGCTGTTTTACGGCGAGGGAACTCTGCCCCGCCTTTTTTCCTTCCTCCTGCTCCCTTTCTTCGCGCGTATCCACTTTTTTTCCAAGCTCTACGGGTATTTTCAAAAAAGCTCAATGAGCCGGTCCAAAGTCAATCCGTTTGTCCAAACTTATCATATCGATGCATCCGAATTCCTGGATCCCGTTGACTCTTTTCCTTCTTTCAATGCCTTTTTTATTCGGAAGCTAAAACCCGAATGCCGTCCTATCTCAACGCGTGAGGAGGTTGCCGTTTTACCTGCCGATGGGCGTTATTTACTCTTTCAGCAGATTGATCAAGCGGATGGATTTTGGGTGAAAGGAAAAAAATTCTCCCTAAGCGAGCTCTTAGGGGATAGGTCCCTTGCGAAAACCTACGAACAAGGAGCAATGGTCATCGCGCGCTTATGTCCCGTCGATTACCACCGTTTTCATTTTCCCTGCTCGTGCATTCCCGATCAAGCGCGCTTGATCAACGGCCCCTTATTTTCGGTCAATCCGATGGCCTTGAAGCGCCACATCGAGATCTTGTGGGAAAATAAACGGATGATCACGTCTTTGAAAACACAAAATTTCGGCTGCGTGCAATACATTGAAGTCGGCGCCACCTATGTCGGAAGCATCAAACAAACCTATGCTCCCGGTAAATCTTATCGGAAAGGGGAAGAGAAAGGGTATTTTTCTTTCGGCGGATCATGTTTGATCTTGCTTTTTGAGCCTAATAGAATTATTTTCGATCAAGATTTGATTGATGCATCTTCAAAAAAAATGGAGGTGCGCGGCCTTTTAGGTCAATCGTTGGGAACAGTTTTTTAAAGGAGAGAAAACGTTATGCTTCAATTTTCAAAAATTCAGAACCTCAACTGGGCGTTCGCTTCCTTTTTGGCCCTATCGGCTTTCTTTCCTTTAGTCCAGGCAACCATCCCACCTTCATGCCCTAACCCCAGCGAGACGACAGGGTACTTAGGGAATCTAGGCACAGTTTCGGGAAATTGCAACACACTCCCTCTTCAGCCGCTTGACGCTTTCCCTCTTCCACCGCTTGACGCTTTTGGTTCTCTTTCGGTGAATCAAAATGCTCCCTTGCAATCGGTCAACCGCTTGAATCCAAATCAGCTGCCCACGACAAATAATTTTCAAATCTTCCAAAATCCCTGCGCTGTCGATCCAACGACCTGGACTTTTGATCCTAACGTCGATCCCAATCATAATTTGGATAAGGGCGGCGGCACGTTGAAAATGCGATGCGGCCCTTTTTTGGTGGGAATGGCTCAAACGGGTCCCACTGCGACGGTACCGGTATATAATTTTAACCAAGTTGCCGATTTTCCCAATCTGTCAGCCGATGCCCGGTATACTTTTTTCTTCAGCGCCGTCGAAACAAATAGTACATCCTCTTATTTTAATGTCTCTACGAATGTCGTCAATGCCCAAACTTGCGTTGTCACTTATACTCCTATCAATGGCGCGGCTGGAACGATTGTCGATTACAATGTGATCGGCAACATCTTCCACGATGTCTATTACAACAATCTGACCCCCGATCTTGCAATTGGAAATGCTTTACTTACATCGGGCAATGATGTTTTTGTCGTCGAATATGATGGGGGAACCAGCAATGATGGGAAAATTCAGTTGGTTCCTTTTGGGGGGACAGTCACCGGAAAGAGCTTTCTTTTCTTCGTGCAAAGATATGCGCCATTGGGGCCTGCCATTTTCCTTCTTTATGCGGTGAACAATGGGGATAACCCGATCACTTTGACGATGACTGCCAGCACCGGAAATAATTTTTTCATAACGATGTCCCAGCCTTATACAGGGTTTCTTCGTCTAGCTGCCATTTCAACAAACGACCCCGCTCCTACGATGGCATCCGTTGGAATGCCATGGACACAAAGCTCTTTGTTTATGCCGGAGGACAGCGGGAATGGAGCGGATACTTCAAAAGAGCCTCCGACGATGAGTTGTGTGGCAAATCAAATTTCTTCCTGCCCTATTGAACAAACCGGGTGTTGCCTGACCCCGACTCAACCCAATTGGTGGAAGATAGCACAGGTCGATGCGATTGCTCCTACTGGAATGAACTTTTATATGCTTTTTCCGACTGTTTGGGCCAATTCATTTACATCCCTCGCTAAAAAAGTCATTGGACCTACCTGGATGAATCCAGGGGTGACCCCGTCCTTCCAATTTCCGACTTCCCAAGCTCTGACTGATATTCTTCCAGTCATCGCCATGTCAGATCCCACGACGGCAAATACTTATTACAGTAATTTCTTCA
>CAJCIW010000161.1 GCA_903970455.1 Verrucomicrobiota bacterium
TTCCATTTTGAAAAAAAACATTCCCGCCACCACCCTCGGCTGGCTGCAACTGGTTATCCTGGTCGGCATCTTTTTGCTCTTTTATCTTTACTCCCAAGCGCAAGGAGCGGTCGCATTTAAAAAAATCTGGAAAGATTGGAGCATCCCCCATCCTAAACCCCTCGTTACAGATTTCATGATGGGAGTCATGACCTGGTTCATCAGCTTTCCTCTCGTGATCGCGATCGGGCAGCTTACCGATATGCTGCTTTATTTTTTCTTTGGATTTGAAAATTTTGAGCAGGTTGCCGTCCATTATTTAAAGAGAGCTCTCAGTTCCCCGCCTATGCTTGCCGTCGCTTTGTTCACCATTTTAGCGGCGGCACCGGTCATTGAAGAGTTTTTATTTCGGGGATGTTTTCAAACTTTCTTAAAACGGTACATGAGCCCTTTTAAAGCGATCCTTCTTTCCTCACTCTGCTTTTCTCTATTTCATTTTGCTCCGAGCCAGGGGATTGGCAATGTCTCCCTTTTCACGACACTTTTCACCTTTGCGATTTTTCTCGGCTTCATTTACGAGAGGCAAGCCTCTTTATTTGCTTCGATAGGTTTGCACATGACATTCAATTTCATAAGTACAATAAGAATCATATTCTTTAACGACGGATAAAAATATTATGTTTTTTCATAAAATTCTTCCAATTATCCTTTACACTTCTTCTTTCTTACATGCCGACTTGAACACAGACGTTGCCGCGCTAACAGAAGGGCATACAGAATTTGCCTTTTCCCTTTATCCCACCCTGGATACTGGCGATACTAACCTCGTGTTTTCCCCTTATTCGATTTCGACGTGCCTTTCGATGGTTTATCTGGGGGCAAGAGGAGAGACCCAATCGCAGATGCAGTCGGCGCTTCAAATGAAGGTCGATAGAAAAAATCTCCCGAAAACGGCTTTCGCGCTCAATCAATCTTTGCTGCCTCAAAAAAACAGCGAAAAGAGTTACAAACTGAATATGGCAAATGCTGTTTGGGTTGACCAGGGAACTTTCTTGTTGACCGACTTCAGATATTCGATCGAACAGCAATTCAAAGCAAAATTGGGAACGCTTAATTTTGACGCCGCTCCGGAAAAAGCGCTCGAATCGATCAACGAGTGGGTGTATAAGCAGACTCAAGGCAAAATTCCACGCCTCCTCAATGGCGACGATATCAACAAAATGACCCGCCTCATGCTGACGAACGCCGTGTTCTTTCAGGGAAATTGGGTTTCCCCTTTCGATCCCAAGGAAACCTACGAAGCTCCTTTTTATTCTAAACTGGAAGAAAGCGTGCCGACAATGATGATGCATAAGACACATTCTGTTCCGTATTTTGAGAATGAACTGCTTCAGGCCGTCGCTCTACCTTTTACTGGAATGTCAAATGAGGGGGGGCAATTGGCGTTTTTTGCTCTCCTTCCCAAATCCGCGGATAATTTTTCGGCGATGGTCAGCGAGATTGATGGATCGTTTGATGAATGGGTTTCCTCTTTGTCCCAAGCACACGTCGAACTCACACTTCCCAAATTTACTTTTTCCAGCCGCTTCGATTTAAACAAACCCTTGCAGGATTTAGGAATAGAGGATGCCTTTGATTCCAATGCGAATTTCACCGGCATCGATGGGATACGCGACCTCTTTTTAAACAAGGTCGTCTCTTTAACCTATTTCGCTTTAGATGAAATTGGAGTGACAGCCGCTGCGGCCACGAGTGCGGGGATGAATGTCACTTTTGTTCCTGAAAAACCGCCAATCCCCTTCGATGCGGACCACCCCTTCCTCTTTTTTATCCTCGATTTAAAGTCAAAAGAAGTACTATTCATGGGAAAAGTGGTCCAACCTGAAGAAAATAAATAAGGGAGCTGAAATATTTATAATGAAATTCAAGGAGCTTTTCGATGAGATTTCTCAGCGGACAACGAAGACAATGTGTGAACACATGCCTGAGGAGGCCGATATGAAAGATCGCGAAAAGAACTTGAAGATCATTATAAATATTTAAGCGAACTTACTTATATGAAGTTCTTTACCAGGCAGGGACGTTCCAAACAGCCCGATCCCGGAAAAGCAACAATAGTCGCCCCCCCTCCTGCTTTTAAAATCGAGTTTTTTGGGATCTCTGAAGTCGGCCATGTCCGTCCGAATAATGAGGATGTATGGTCGGCTGTCCCTGAGAAACAATTCTTTATCTTGGCTGACGGAATGGGGGGGCATCAAGCAGGAGAAATCGCCTCTTCTTTTGCTGTGGAAAGCATGTGCCATTCGATTCGATCCCTACCGAAAAATAGCGACATTGAACAAGCCTGCCAACTCATCAGACAAGCCATCGCCCGGGCTAATTCCAAAGTTTATGACGCCTCGCACAGCGAGCCGAATTACGCAGGGATGGGGACAACGCTTTCCTGTTTTTTAATAGTGGATAAATTTTTAATCTACGCCCATATCGGCGATAGCCGCCTTTATCGCTTTCGAAATAAGATCCAGCTGCTCACAGAAGATCATTCTTTGCGCCATACATTAGCGAAAAGGGAGGAGCGAAGTTCCACTTCGGGGCTCCTCATGCGCAATGTGATCACGCGCGCCATAGGCACCCATGCCTCAGTCCTACCCGATGTCGGCGTGATCCCCTTATATTCAAAAGACAATTATATGCTTTGTAGCGACGGCCTTTCCGATTATGTCGAGGAAGGGACGATCGCGCGCATCCTTTCCTCTTCCCGTTCCTTGGAAGAAATGGGAAGAAATCTCGTCGAATCCGCCCTAGAAAAGGGAGGAAATGATAATATTACCCTCCTTCTGGTGAGAATTGGCGATGAAAAGAATTTATCTGGATAACAATGGGACAACAGGGATCGACCCTCGCGTTTTAGAAGCGATGCTGCCCCATCTTTCCCCTATTCCAGGCAACCCTTCCTCCTATCATTATTTTGGGCAGGAAGCGAAACGTCTTTTACAAAATTCCCGCGAACAAATCGCGGCATTTTTCCAGGTCAAGCCCCATGAAGTGATTTTCACATCCGGGGGCACAGAGGCAATGAACCACCTGCTGCGAGGGTTCTTCCCTAATGCAGTGAGTGGGCATGTCATTTCTTCCAATGTTGAACACTCCTGCGTGTATAACACACTCCTCGACCTCCAAAAAAAAGGACTCGAAGTCTCTTTTCTCCCTGCAGGACTCTTGGGCGCAGTATCCCCCCAAGAAATCAAACACGCTATCCGCCCTAACACCCGTTTTATCACGCTGATCGCAGTCAACAATGAAACAGGGATTAAACATGACCTTGATGCTATCGGACAAATCGCTTTAGAGGCCGGCATCCCCTTAATCGTCGATGGCGTTGCCTGGCTGGGAAAGGAATTGTTCTGCCTGCATCCTGGCATTTCAGGAATCGGTTTTTCGGGGCATAAATTTCATGCACCGAAAGGAACCGGTTTTGCGATTGTCCGCTCTTCCTTGAAACTCCATCCTCTCATGACCGGCGCTCCGCAAGAATACGGCCTCCGTCCCGGGACAGAAAATCTTCCGGGCATCGTCGGTCTGGCTAAAGCGATCGAATTGCTGAAAACAGAACAGCCCGAAGCTACCCGGCGCATGGCCTTGCTTAGAGATCTGCTTGAGTCAGGCCTGATGCAAAAGGCACCCCCTGTTGTTGTCAATGGGATGGGAAAGAGGATTTGCAATGTATGCAACCTCTCCTTTCCCGATAATAGCGGAGAAGATCTTATGATCGCCTTCGACATGGCAGGGATCGCTGTCAGCCACGGCTCTGCCTGCTCTTCAGGAGCCCTGGAGCCCTCGCGCATCCTCGTCAATATGGGGCTTCCTCATCAAATCGCCCGTTCAGCGATCCGCTTTTCTTTGAGCCGCAATACAACGCCTGAAGAGATTGATCAAACCATCGAAATCGCCTCTCGAATTGTGCAACAATCAAGAAGTTAATTCATGCTATTCGCACTTCAATAATATTGAGTTTTAATGCTTTTCTATTTAAATTGCCACGACCAATAAGGGGATTTTATGAGTTTAGACAAAAGCATTACGATTAATGATATTGCTGCTCCAATGCGGATGCATACATGGGAATTGAACCCCGGCTTCCTCTATATTCTCGGGCAGGCACATGAAGCGGGGCTGAAGCAGCCTATAGTTAATGCAATTTTTAAGAAATTTATCGAGGAAAAGATTCCTGTAGCACAAAAGATTATTCGTAGACTTTCTTTCAAACATGCCTTCAAGGATTTTCATCTCACTTTACCCCTTAAAACAGTTTTTTTTATTCATATCGATGAACTTATTGAACATTATCAAAATCAACTCGATCAAAGAGATGTAAAAATTGACGAAGAGTACATAAAACTAAAGCAGATGCTTTCAAAGAACCTTGCTGAAATTTGGCCAGAGGACAACCATGAAATCGATGACTTTTTGAATTTATTGAAAAGCAAACTGTGTCTAGTCGAAGCTGTGCCTCCCGACTTTGATGAAACGATTGCACAATGGTCTCATCTTCTTAAAATCCAATATCTTGCAAATATGACAATTCCAGCAACATACTTACGAAAAGATTACTCTACGTCTCATCGAATACTTCTAGGATCTAATTACGGTACATTATCTGATTCCTATAAATTTCGATTTTACGATATTTCGTACGGCAAAAGTGTCCAAGCCTATTTCTTAAGTTTGCAGCAATTATCCAAAGATTTCTCCTGGATTCTCCCAAAGATGGTAGAAAAGTTACCGCCACTGAA
>CAJCIW010000162.1 GCA_903970455.1 Verrucomicrobiota bacterium
GGGCCAAAGCCTTGATCAGCTTCTAGAGCTTTGCGATTATTTAAAACTTTCTCGCTCGGAACGGGAGATCGTCCGTTTTTTGTATCACTCGAAACAACTGCTTGCCATGCCGAAGGAGTGGCTTGATAAACTGGAAAAAATCGAATGGGCCCACTTTTATGCCAACACTGACGGGAAGATCTGCCTGGAAATCATCGCTGCCCGCTTATCTTCGGAGGGAAGAGAGATTTTTTTGCGAGAACATGCTCAGCGGCAGCAATCGTTAGAGAAGGCAATTCAACGCATCTGTTCCCAAACCCCCCTTGTTCGTGCCGACCATTTAATGAAAGAAGGAATTTCTCCCGGGAAGAAAATGGGTGCGCTTCTCAAAGAGGCGGAAAGGATCAGCGTGAATGAAGGCATTGAGGATAAAGCTGCAATAATTCAGCTCCTCAAAAAATCCAGCCTGTGGAATACTTGACCCCATGTTAAAAAAAACATGCATACCATTGGGTTTTTTTCTTTTATTCATTTTCCTTTTTTGGGGAATAGATAAGCTCGCCCATCAAGAATCTTCCAGCTTTACCCTCAGCAAAATCGTCTCACCCCACCCCTATTCTTCGGAATGGGAAATCCCTCCTCTTTCGACGGAAGAACGAAACAACCTCGATCAAATTTTGAATCAGAAATTTACTTATTATAGCAAAGGGTCGCAATGTTATGTTTTTATTTCTGAAGACAAAAAATTCATATTAAAATTCCTTAAACAAATAAAACTACGCCCTAAAAGCTGGCTTGCCTTTGTTCCTTTTTCCTTTAATCCTCATTATCGGAATTACCTTTTGAAAGAAGAAAAACGGCGCGCGACTTTTTCTGCCTGTAAAACCGCCTATCTTGAATTAAAAAAAGAATCAGGCCTCATCTATGTCCATTTGAACAGCGGAAAGGATTTGAATAAAAAAGTCACCATTTTAGACAAAAATGGAGAAGAGCATCTCGTCGACATCGATAAAACTTGCTTCTACGTCCAAAAACACGCGCAGCTTATTTATTACCGCATCTCAGAATTGATGCATAATCAAGACATCGAGGGCGCGAAAAAAATCATTTCCTCCGTTTTTTCTCTGATCGATTTTTTTGGGAAAAAGGGTGTTTTCGACAACGACCCCATTCTACGGAAGAATTTCGGCCTAATCGATGATGTCGCCGTGCAAATCGATATAGGGAAGCTGCAAATCGATCCTTCAGGCAAACAAACATCAGGCTATAAACAAGAAGTGGGAAGCATCACGAATAGTTTTCGACTCTGGACCGAGAAAAACTATCCAGAACTCTCCGAGCATTTTTATCAATGCCTCAAGGAAGTGCAGACTGTAGAATGATTTTCTCCGCTTCTTCCTGAATGAGGAGAGAGGCATCGGGATAATTCTCCCGGGCCCAATCGTCGAGGCGTTCAGCAACCTGAAGGATTTCTTTCCGGAAGTTTAAAGGGTATTTCATAGAGCTGTCGCGAGTCAGCGTTGCGCAATCGAATTGGATCGCTTGACTACCGCGGACGAAACCAAAATTATTCCGGATGCTCAAATTCTCATCGACAAACCCTTTTTCGCATCGGGAAGCAATCAGTTTTAAAAAAGATCGAATGCAACTCCTCAAATCTTCATATTTTTCCTGCTGAACAAGGCTTCCTAAATGATCGTAAATCTTTCGCGCATTGCGCTGTATGACGAATTCTACGGAGTCGATGTTGAGATGGTACTTTTTCCCGAGGGCGTCGATCAGGGTTACTTTTGATTTGAACTCATTATTTTTATTTAAATGGATATACAAAATACCGGTTTCTTCTGCCAAATTCTCATACGCATCTTTATAACTGGCAAAAATCCTTTCCGAGAAAAGTTGATTACTCTTTTCCAGCTTAAATCCCATGTGCTGAACAAGGGAGAGGGGGAAGCCGCTCAACCCACCTTTAGGGAACAGATTTTGCATCTTAAAAAATTTTAGGATATATTCCCGGTCCTCGCTAATGAACGTATAACACTGCTTGCCCGACCAGAGATAATAATATTTTTGGGGTAGTACCTTTTGAATAATCAGTTCTCTCTGATTTTCAGAAAGGGGCTCGATCTCCCAAGTTGGGTTATAACTCAAACGGGAAGTGATCTTATCGATACTAAAGCCAGGGTTTTTGCAGCAGAAGAACAGCCCTCCGCCCATCAGCAACAAAGGGAAAAGAGACAAAATAAGTAAAAAAATGAGGTTTGTCTTTTTTTTCTGCATAAAAATGGCTTGAAACTCGATATAGAAGGAAGTAATTTTTCAGGATTGCATGTATACTGTTTAAAACGATAAAAGGGTATCGGAAACATCCCCGAAGGTCAATATATTTTTAAACTCGAACCCAAAAAAATGTTTTACAAAATAACCAGCCTGCAGCACCCGCTTGTCAAGCATCTCGTCAAACTACGGGAAAATCGAGACTACCGGGAACACTCTCAAACTCTTCTGGTCAGCGGGATTAAACTCATTTGTGAGCTGGCTCCCCGTTTTTCATTCCGGGCGCTTTTATTGGAGCAAGGATTCGAACCTGAATTCCGTTTCTCGGCCGACAATTTGTACAAGGTCCCCTTCCAAATCATCAAAAAAGTTTCCGGTCTGGAAAGTCCCGAACCCGCAGTAGCTGAAATCGAGATGCCAAAGACGCATGATTTATCCGCTGCCAATTACCTCCTTATCCTGGATGGGATTTCAGATCCGGGAAATTTAGGGACCCTTCTTCGCACCGCATGCGGCCTTGGATGGGATGGGGCCTTCCTGACCCCGCGCAGCGCCGATCCCTTTAATGAGAAAGCCCTCCGCGCTGCTAAAGGTGCAACGTTCAATATCCCCTGGAAAGTGGGGCCATTCGAGGAGTTGATTGACCTATTAAAAAAAAATAAAATGAAGCTTTTCGCTGCAGATGCGCGAGGAAAAGATCTCGTTCCTCACCATTTTACTCCTCCTTTAGCTCTTGCATTGGGCAACGAATCTCAAGGAGTGACATTGCAACTCAAAGAGAGTGCAGAATTGATCGGCGTCCCAATGGAGGAAAGAATGGAATCGTTGAATGTCGCCTCCGCAGGGGCTATAATGATGTATAATTTGAGAAGGCAATGACCAAAGAAGAAGATTTTTGGCATCTCGAAGAGGATTTTTTTTCTATCGACAAAAAGGCTTCGCGCAAAGAACGGAAACTCGCTTCGAACAAAGATCGGTCGAAATATAAAAAAAGCGATCAAGATCAGCTAAAAAAAAACAGGGAAACCACGCAGCCCGAAGCGCTCGACCACCTTAAAAGAGGGCGGGTCCTCGCCATCATGCCCGAGGGGATTCTCGTCTCATCTGATCAAGAGGAAATCCTTTGCAGTTTGAAGGGATCGCTCAAACAAGACAAAAGCCGTATTAAAAATCTCGTTGCGGTTGGGGATTTCGTCCGTTTTGAAACAAAAGGGCCCAGCGAAGGGGTGATTTCTAACGTCGAAACCCGCCATTCGGTTTTATCGCGCGCAGATCATCTTTCACGCAATAAAGAGCAGCTGATCGCCGTCAACATTGACCAGGTGTTAATTACAACTTCCATCGTTCTTCCCCCTTTAAAGTCTTACTTGGTCGACCGCTACATCATCGCTGCGCAAAAAGGGAACATGCAGCCGATCATCGTGATCAATAAAATCGATCTCTTAAATCATCCCCCCGAAGCCATATCCGTCGATATCACGGAAGAAAAAGCTCTTTTTGAAGAATTCGTGCAAGTCTATCGCGCTTTGAATTTTAAAGTCATTCCCGTCAGCGCGGACACAAAAGAGGGCATCGATGCTCTCCGGGAAGCCATGCACGGCAAGACATCCGTATTTTCCGGACAATCGGGCGTCGGCAAAACTTCGTTGATCAATCTCATCACCGGTTCGGAGCTGACGACGGGCGCCATGGTCCAGAAAACCAGAAAAGGATCCCACACGACCACGACGACCCATCTCATTCCCCTAGAAGGGGGAGGCTTTTGCATTGATACGCCTGGCATCAAGAGTTTTGGCTTATGGGATTTGAAAGTCGATGAAATTTCCGCTTATTTTTCAGAAATTATCGCCTTAAGCGGGAAGTGCAAATTTCCCGATTGCTCCCATTTGAACGAACCCGATTGCGCTGTTAAACGCGCGGTCGAAAAGAATAAAATTTCCCCCTTGCGGTTTGGCTCCTATTGCGCTTTAATGGCTTCTCTCTCCGAAAAACACACGCACAGATAAACGTATGCCCAAAATTCAATCCATCCATGCTCTTGAAATTTTAGATTCGCGAGGAACCCCAACCCTTGAAGTGATTGTCCGGGCGGACGACGGTTCAATCGGCAAATCCGCAGTGCCCTCGGGAGCATCGACGGGTGAACATGAAGCTGTAGAACTTCGAGACGGCGACCCCAAACGGTACTTAGGCAAAGGGGTACAAAAGGCCGTTTCCAATGTGAATGGCCCCTTGGCAAAACTACTCGCTGGCAAAGACGTTGGCGACCAAAGAGAAATCGACCAGCTCATGATTCAAGCCGATGCCACTCCCAATAAAGCGCATTTTGGCGCGAATGCCATTCTGGGCATTTCCCTTTCAGTCGCCAAAGCTGCCGCTGCCTCTAAAAAGCTTCCCCTCTATCGTTTCCTCGGCGGCGCTGAAGCTTGCCTGCTGCCATGCCCCATGATGAATATCCTCAATGGAGGCGCCCATGCGGATAATTTACTCGATTTTCAAGAATTTATGGTTAGGCCGATCGGCGCGCCAAGTTTTCGGGAAGCTATCCGCTGGGGATCGGAAATTTTCCACACTTTGAAAAAACTGCTTAAAAGCGCAGGGTTCACCACTGCCGTGGGAGACGAAGGGGGATTTGCCCCTCTCATCGCAACAAATGAAGAGGCCTTGGAAATCATCGTTCAAGCAATTGAGCAAGCAGGATATAAGCCCGGCCATGATGTGACCATCGCTCTCGACTGCGCCGCCTCCGAATTTTATGATCCCGAACACCACTCGTATCTTGAAAAGAAAAAGAAGCAGGCAAAAAAACCCTCCACTACCCGCACCAGCGAAGAGCTGACCGATTACCTCCAAGATTTATGCACCCAGTATCCCATCGATTCGATCGAGGACGCACTCGACCAAAACGATTGGAAAGGTTGGCAAACCCTCACTACGCGGATGAACCAGTTGCAACTCGTCGGAGACGATATTTTCGTCACCAATCCTAAATTCTTACAGAAAGGGATCGAAGAAAAAGTCGCCAATGCGATTCTGATCAAAGTGAATCAAATCGGCACCCTGACAGAAACACTGCAGACGATTGCCTTGGCAAAAAAAAATCGGTACGCGACCATCATCTCCCACCGCTCCGGAGAAACAGAAGACACAACGATCGCCGATCTATGCGTGGCCACATCTGCAGGCCAGATCAAAACCGGCTCACTTTCCAGGTCTGACCGCGTGGCAAAGTACAACCGCCTCCTCGAAATCGAAGATGAACTCGGTCCCAAAGCCATTTATCAACATTAAAAAGCTCATCAAATCTCCATGTCTGAATATAAGCCACAAGCACAGAACGTGTCTTTAAAGACCTTTAGGGCTACAGACCTAGATGACTTTATGGAATGGGCAACTGATATTGAAGTGGTCTTGCATAAACCAAAAATTTAACCACCGAGCTCACCGAGATGTTTATTTTGTTTATCTTGCAGCTCAATTCACCCACCTCCCTTTTGGCATTCCTAATCTAGTCATTTTGTTCATTGCAATCGCTTTTGCATGTGCCTCAGCTCTC
>CAJCIW010000163.1 GCA_903970455.1 Verrucomicrobiota bacterium
TGCCAACCACCCGTCCCGAAGAGCTCGGCATCGAGGAGTTCATCTCCCTTTTGCATGTTTTGAACGATTCTTAGAATAGTAGAAGCTCCCCCACAGGAGCAAAGCCCCGCCGGCTGCCATTGCCAGTCCAATGGGGTTCCAGATTCCCGTTTTGACTTTTTTCCACACTAACTGCACTTGGTGAGCGATCGTAGGTTGAACTCCTCTGAGCGCGAATAAGGGAGCTTTGGAAAGCACTTTGTTCCCTGTAGAAAGAATGCGCATCTCAGCGACTTTTTGGTGAGCGAGAATCGGCAAAACCGTAGGTTGCCAGACTATCTCCGTTTTGAAAATCGGCTCCTCAGATGGAAAATAGTCCAAAATAATTTCCTGGGAAAGGTAGGCTTGCAAAGGAGATTTACCTCCTTCTACCGGACATGTAAATAGATCAAATCCTTTAGAAAATAAGGTTCTGGAAACTTTCTTTTCGTTAAAACCTGCCTCGAATAGCGCAATGGCATCCTTGTACCGCTGTTCGATCTTATCGCAGCCAAGCAGAACAGTGATGAGCTTCCTCTCCCGATCTTCCGCAGCAGCGACGATCGAATAGCCTCCGCTCAATGTATACCCCGTCTTAACTCCAGTGGCCTTAGGATAAAAAAATCTTCCAGGCTTGACCAACGCATTGTGTTGGTAAAATGTCGATTCAGGTTGTTTGTTCGTTTGAGGGCGAGGATAATGCCTTGTCTTCACAATTTCCCGAAAAAAAGGATTCCTCATCGCCTCGCAGCTTAATATCCCCAGATCATAAGCTGTCGTTAGATGCTCCGGGTGGGGGAGTCCATGCGGGGTATGTAAAACAGTCTGCAAACATCCCTTTTCGCGGACAAATCTATTCAATTCCTCCATAAAGGCTGAAACATTGCCAGAAGTGTATTCGGCGATCACATTAGCAGCATCATTGCCCGATGTCAGCATCAAACCATAGAGCAATGCCCTCAATGACATGATTTCCCCAGGTTTGATCCCGATGTGCGTCCCGCCGAATTCCAGCCGATAAGGAGGATGCAGCCCAGTGGCGGCCCTGCGGACGCTCGGATGAACGGTTGTAACGGCATCAGGGGAAGCTGTCACGAGGGCATCGAGAGCATCCCCCTTCTTTTCCAAAGCATAGAGGGCTGTGATGATTTTCGTCGTGCTGGAAGGGATAAAGGGAGTTCTGGCATTTTTTTCCCATAGGACAGCGCCCGTTTCTGCATTCATGAGGATTGCCCCCTTGGCCGAGACATCGACCTTCAAAGGAGATGACCCCTGAAGAGGCAAAGAGAGCAAGACACAGAAAAAAAAGGGGAAGAAAAGAATTTTCATGATGAGGGAACCATGGAATCTAACATTGTGAGAATGAACAGCTTCGAATCACATTATGGCAAAAATGCCTACAAGATTCAAGCTCTCATTTTAAAATTTTTTTTCATAGTCCTTTAAATAAAAAACGTAAAGTAATAACTATAAAATTTTTAGTTTACAAGCTTGACAACCCCCTCCCTTTACAGATAAACTAAGGATATGGTGGGGAAACGCTAGAGAGGAGACGAGACATGATTAACCCAAATATTCTGGAAGAGGCCTACAAGGATTTTTCCAAGGACCTATTGAAATGGGTTCCTGATGGGATCGTACAAGTCGACTTAAGATTGCTTAACGATTTGGGCCTGCTCAACAATGCCGAGCTCGAGCACTCGATCAGCGACGATCAATTGAACCACTATTTCCATATCATTGAAACGCCGGACAAAGTCACTTTATTCAACGAGCAATTCGCCATTTGGATCGTCCCCCAAATGGTCGATGAAACTGCCACGACGACGACTCTTATCGCCTTGCTACAAACCAACAAGCCCCACCTAGAGATCGTCTATCTCACCTCAGGCGTTTACAATACCCCAAAATACATTCTAAAGGTGTTGCAACACTTTCTGGCAGAAGTTCAGGACACCGAGGCCGTCATCTCTTCGATCGGGAAGAAACCTTAAATTATTCAGCTTCTTTTTTTTTGGAAAATAGATCGCTCTCCCTTTGGACCAGCAGCCCTTCGACGATTTTTTGGGCTAAATAACGGTAGATCACCGGAGATGCGTCATCATGGGCCCCGACTACCGAATCGAGCTGCCCAAGGGAGAAGTCCAGGATTTTTTCAGGCACCCCGTCGGTATTAAAGAAAACGAGGTCGCGAATGGAGTTAGAATCGACATAGTCGTAGTCCGCATGAGTTTTGACAGCATGGGGTCCTAACACAGTCGTATGCGTACATGCATCGATCAAGCTGACCACAGCCTGGATGGAACGGCGATTCTCCGTCCCAACAATATTGTCCCTAAGCTTTCCCGACTCGGGGTCCCTGTCAAAGCGATACCCAATCCGGTCATCCCCATCGCCAATGATCGAGGCTTCCAGGATCAATTCGCCCCCATTTTGGACACAGTCAAAACGGCCCGAATCGGTCAAAGCTTTAACAAGCGCTGAATTTAAGTACCCCTCCAGGTCCCCTTTGATGTAGGGGACGGAGATCGACACGGTTCGCTCTTCCTCGCCCCCCCTGTCAAAGTGGTATCCGCAGCCAGAAACTAAAAGTAGGCATAGGGGAAGGGAAATAAGTTTCACTTCACATCCTCGACCCTTTCAGTCCCTTTTTGTTCTTCAGAGGCATCCGTGGTCAATCCTTGTTGCATAGGCAGATTTAATAGCGGCGATTCGGGAACAGCTTCGTTTCGGAGAGGGTTTGATTCCTCAATACGTGATACAGGCGTGTACTCCATTTTACTGAGCCGTTTATTTGCCAGCTCGCAAACTTTGGTCTCTGGATATTTTGCCAAAATTCGGGTGTAGTAAATGTAAGCGGCTTGCGGCTTTTTCGTCCGTTCATAAAATCGTCCCGTGTCGTAAAGATCGCTTGCAAAAACCTCTTTCATGTCGAGGAGCATTTTTTCAGCGACAGCGACTTTTTCTTCCCCGGGGAAATCATGGCGGAACTTGCGCAAATTGATCTCGGCCAAATCGAGATAATCTTGATCGGGATACTCTTTTTGAGATTGGATCAAATAGACTTCTCCAACAGCAATATAGCTTTCTGCGGCGAGCGGATGTTTGGGGAATCGCCGGATCAACGTTTGATAAGTTTCTATGCTCGATTTGTATTCTTCTTCCTTGATCAGCAATTTCGCCTTGCCAAAGAGAGCATGGGCGGCAAGTTCGTGGTGGGGCAACGCGGTAATCACCTCTTCGTAAATTTGGATAGCCTCTTCGCGCGCTGGCACCCACTTCGGCATCGCCTCCCATCCTAAAATATGTTTTCTGGCACCATGATGGTATCTCTCGGCAATTCTAAACTTGTATTGGATCGTCTCCTCGAAGAATTTGGGCGTAGCCTGCTTTTTTAAATAGTTTGTCAAAAATCGATTCGCAAATTCATATTCTCCCATATGGAAATAGCCTACACCAAGATAAAATAAGATTTCCTTGGCAAAAGGGGTAGTGGAAAAATTCTTGACAACGATCGTGGACTGCTGGATGACCTGCTCCCAATTTTGCTTTTGGTAAGCATCCATAGCAAGGCTATAATGCTCTTGGACAGACAGCGTTGCGCTCTCTTCGCTTTTGATCAATTTCCCATTCTTAAAGATATAAGAAGCATGAACAGAAAACGGAGCAAACCAAAAAATGGAGAATAGAATAAAAAACGAAATGGATAATTTTTTCATGGGAACCGAAAACTCAGGTTTATAGATGAAGGGGAAAGTATCCGATGAAAATACGAATTTGTCAAGAAGCTCTAATCGACATAAGTAAAAAAAAATTTATTCCCACTTGAAGGTTCGGACGGAAGGGAGAGTGGAAATCTTGCTTTCAAGCTCTTTCCGGTAATCGACTCCCCAGGTTTGTTCGATGTGGATAGTGGCAAGCTTAGACGCGTTCGCCATGAAGGCGATCTCGACGGGGATTTCCCCCGAGTGGGTGCGGAAAGCGTCCTTAAGGGCGAGGATATGGCTCATCCGAGCCAAATCAGCGTCTAGGTGAATCATCAATTTTTGAAAGGGGTTTTTTTTCATTGGGGGCTCGCTACCTTTGCCTGTAGAGGCACGAAAATTTTTATTCTTTTCTCTCATCTCAAAAGATTTGGCCTGTTGTTTGGCCATGTCATAGGCCTCATCGCAGGCCTTGACCATCGCCTCATCGGCCTTGGTCAGATCGTCCAGCCAGCGGCATTGCAAACGGACGTTCCCCTCTTGCGCTTCTTTTTGAACGACCGCATAAAGGAGTTGATTTTCTTGGATCAAAACCCCCTTCTGTTCGAAAAGGTCTGGCCAAATCGGAAGTTCAAAACGGCCAAGGCCATCGCTGATCGACAAGATGGCAAATTTCCGTTGCGACTTTGCAGAGATTTTGATGACAATCCCTTCAATGATAAAAGCGATTCTGCAAACGCTGCCGGAGGGAAGCTTTTCGAACTCGGAAAAAGGGACGCAGGAAAGGCGCTGCATTTGGCTGCGGAATTCGTCCAAAGGATGGCCATTGAGGTAGATCCCCAGAAGCTCATATTCCCGTTTGAAGATTTTTTGTTTCGAAAATTTTTCTCTCACCTGTGGGGGAGTGGTAAAGCGCGCCTGTTTTTCTCCTTCAATGAGTGAAAACAGGTCCATCACCCCTTTTGCCGCTTCCTTTTGCTCTTTCGCAGTTTCTTCATACATCGGATCGACGCTGAGCAGCATTGCTTCCCGGCTCCATCCGGTAAAATCGAAACAGCCCGCTTCAATCAGATGCTCGATCATTTTTTTTCCAATTTTCCGCGTGTCGATCCGGTTGACAAAGTCATAGAGGGAGTGAAAGGTGCCATTTTTGTTGCGCTCTTCAATAATCGCTTCGACAACCCCTTCGCCCACCCCTTTGATTCCTCCCATAGCAAACCGAATCCCTCGGGCGATAGCTCCAAACTCCTTTTCCGATTCATTAATATCGGGAGGCAAAATGGCAATCCCGAAGGTTTGTGCCTCGTGGATATGTTTGGTGACTTTGGTGAGATCATCTCTGTCAGACGTCATGAGCGCTGCCATCCACTCGCTTGGGAAATTCGCTTTTAAATAAGCGGTGACGTAGCTCAAATAACCGTAAGCTGCTGCATGGGATTTGTTGAAGCCGTAAGAGGCAAATTTTTCGACTTTGTCGAAAATATGCATCGATTTCATTTCGTCGATTCCATTTTTCAGAGCACCCTGGCGGAATTTTTCCCGTTGACGCGACATTTCCTCCCGATCTTTTTTTCCCATGGCGCGCCGCAAGACGTCACCCTCGCCAAGTGTATAACCCGCCAGACGGCTGGCGATAGCCATCACTTGTTCCTGGTAAACCATGATCCCATAGGTCTCCGCCAGGATATCTTGCATGAAAGGATGATCGATCTCAATCGCTTCCCGCTTATGCTTCCGGTTGATGAAGGAAGGGATCATCTCCATCGGGCCGGGGCGATAGAGGGCGCCCACGGCGATAATTTCCTCAAATTTATCGATGTGCAGCTGTTTGGCCAAATCTTGCATGCCGCCCGATTCGAGCTGGAACACACCCATCGTTCTTCCCTGATTGAGCAAATCAAAGGTAGGCTTGTCGTCGAGTGGAAGATTGACCCAATCGATGGTTTTTCCTTTTCTTTTCTTGATCGCATTCACTGCGTGCTGGATCGAGGTCAGCGTCTTTAACCCGAGAAAATCGATTTTTAGCATCCCGACAAGTTCAACCGGCTTCATCGAATATTGCGTCACGGCCATTTGGGAATCTTTTGCCGTACAAACCGGCGCACGTTCGATGATCGGATCCGCGCTGATGATCATCCCTGCGGCATGGATTCCCGTATTTCTCACGGAACCCTCGAGCTTCTTTGCCATGTCGAGCAAACGGCGCACTTCGTCATCTTCCTGATAAAGCTGTTTCAGATCGGGATCAATTTCAAGAGCTTTGTCCAAAGTCATGTTGGGATCTTCGGGAACAAGTTTTGCGATTTCGTTCACCCTTGCCAATGGAATGCTCAAGACGCGCCCAACATCCTTGATCGCCATCTTCGCTTTCATCGTTCCGAAGGTAATGATCTGGGCGACTTTATCTTTGCCGTATTTGCGGACTGTGTAATCGATCACTTCAGCTCTTCTGTCCATACAAATATCGACGTCGATATCGGGATAAGAGATACGCTCCGGATTGATGAACCGCTCGAAGAACAAATGGAACATCAACGGCTCGATATCGGTAACGCCGATCAGGTACAAGACGATCGATCCAGCGCCGGACCCACGACCAGGGCCCATAGGGATTTCGTTTTCCTTAGCCCAATGGATAAAGTCCCAGACGATCAGAAGGTAATCGCCCATTCCTTTCGGCAAAATCACGCCAAGTTCGTAATCCAATCTTTCACGGATGACCGTCATCGGATCGCGCCCTGGATAGATTTCTTCCACTTTTGCAAGTCGCGTGGGCGTATATCGTTTTCCGATCCCCTCTTCACACAATTGCCGTAAGAACTGTTCTGCTTCGGCGAGGCGCTCTTCCTTTGTATAAGTTTTTCCTTCCATATGGGGAGGAATAAAAACAGGATAGAACCTAGTTTTGAAATCGAATTCGAACCCGCATTGTGACGCAATCTCCAACGACGTTTCCAAAGCTTCTGGAATATCGGCAAAAAGAGCATGCATTCCTTCCGGAGATTTGAAATAGAGCTCGTGGGTATAAGAAACTTGCCGTTTAGGATTGCGCACGCGCTGTTTTGGATTCCCATAAGAATCTTTTTCCCAAATCTCGCAGGGCTCACCCGATTGGATGTTCATCAAAATCTCATGAGCTCTCCAATCCTCTCTTTCCAAATACCGGGAATCATTCGCAGCAACGCAGCGGATGCCGTTTTGTTTACCGATTTCAATCAAACGCTCATTGACTTTTTTTTGTCCCTGAATGGTATCGAGATGATGCTGATATAGCCATCCTTCCTGGTCCATTTCGTCTTGGCGTATCTCTTCGTCGCGCATCGGATGGCGCAACAGTTCGAAGTAGTAATTTTCCTTGAAGACAGACTGGAACCAAGCGATTTCCGCTTTCAATTCTGGTTCCTTGCCTTGAAGAATGCAGTGAGCCAAATGACTGTTGTACGGGCCGGACAGGCAAATCACTCCTTCGCTGTGTTTTGCCAAGAGTTCTTTATCGATGCGCGGAGTGTAGTAAAATCCTTCGAGATGGGCTAACGAGCTCAGAACGCATAAGTTTTGATACCCTTCCTTGTTAGCGGCAAGCAATACGATGGGAAACCCCGATGGGGACCCGGGGATCCGTTTCTTTTCCAATCTCGATCCCGGCGCTACGTTCAATTCACACCCAACGATCGGCTTGACGCCGGCACCTTTGCAAGCTTTAAAAAATTCCACGGCGCCGTACATATTGCCGCTGTCGGTCAACGCGACAGCCGGCATTTTGAACTTAGCAGCCTTTGCTGCAATATCTTCTACGGAGGCGGAAGAGTCTAAAATAGAAAATTGGGAATGAACGTGAAGAGGGACCCAGCTCATGAAAACTACCTAGTTGGTATACCGGACTCGGCCATAAACTTGGATTTTATGCCCCGAATTTTTTCGTGTGACAAAGTGTGGAGCTCGAAGCCATCTTCCTGCCAGCTGGCGAGAGCGAACGCGCAGTCAGACGGAAAAAGGCGAGAGCAGAAAATCCAAGTTTATGGCCGAGTCCGGTATAGCTTCTATCATAGTGGAAACAAAATTGTTATGAAAGAGCGAAGGCGGATCTCGAGGATGCGCCAAACTATTATTTAACGCCGTTTTTGACTTGGACAGTATAATCGTCGGCTTCTGCTTGATCTAAAGAACAATACCAAGCTTTTTTGAAGTCTGCGCCATACACAATCACTTCCCAGGCATGCCAAGGATCGCGGATTCTTACCTTGCTCAAATCTTCAGAAATCTCGTCGACGAGGATCGCGTGGCCGACACCCCCGTTGTTCTCTTTGATCCGAACATAGGCGGGTCCATGCAATTTAATTTGATCTTTTAATTTTTCCATCGAGCGGCCATAGGTGGCCACCTGTACGGTTAATGCTTCGAGACCGGCGTTCTGTATATCTTTAGCGATTTGGTCATAACTCGCTGCTTTCCGATTTAAAAGATCGGCGGCTTTCGGTGTCCTACCATTATCGATGATCAACATAGCAGATGCGCCGGCAGTGCATCCTTCCGGAGCTTCCTGAATGATGATCGTCTTGTTGTTTTTGGTATAATAAAAGTGGAATTCTTTCCCATCAATGATCTTGTCTTCAATCTTGACACAGTCATTCACCTGAACAATCGCTTTATCTGAGAAAGTTTTAGCGTTAAAAGTTTTGAGTAGACAAGGAATCGGCCTGTTTTCAATTTGGGCCTTTTTTTGTTTAGACTTTTCCTTAAGCTCCTCTTGGAGAAACTCCTGTTGGTTAAGAAGATGCAGACCTAAATTCGAGCTAGCGAGTTCCATTGTTTCTACACGGCCGATACCTGGGCCAAAATTCGGTGTCACAACGCGTTCTTGTCCAGTAGACAATTTTCGATTCTTCTCTCCTATTTCCCAAATTAATTCTCCACTTTCCTTAGCGATGCAAATTTTAAATTCCACCTCTCCTTTTGCCTTGAAAGAAAGCACCCATAAATGAGGACCAAAGTTTGTAAAATCTATTCCTTTCTCCCAGCTTAGTTCCACGGGATATTTCTCTATCAACACCTCTCCTTTTCCCAAAAGGAGTAATTTGTTGCCGAATCCTACATCCATCGGGACGAGCAGGGAAGCGGATGTTTCATCGAAAGCGGGAACATGGATCGTCGATTTCTTTGCGCCGGGTGAATAATCTGGGCCTGTTGACCAAACGCAATCCGAAATTAAAAACTTATAATGAGGAGGCGTTCCATTCTCATCTGCAACCAGAACTGCTTTCCATAAATGGTTTGCTTCTCTCTTCAAAGGGATCCCGCTATCCCAGGAAAGTTGTTTTGTTTCCCCAATGTCCATGCGGTGAGAAAGAGAGTTCGACTTTTGGGCGGGCAGGCGGATATGCGCGCCTTGCCCTCGTATGTACAAATCTCCAGGTCCATCATAATAAACATGCAGATAGGAAACGGACTCTTCTTTTTGACCGCTGAAAAGCTCGGTTGTTTTAACAGCTAAAGAAGGATCTATCCCTTGCAATGAGGTCATCGCTTTGACGAAACTCTTACGCACAGTCTCGTCGATCTTGGTGATTTTAAAAAAATGCTCTTCCGCTTCTGCTTTCACTGTTTCCCCATCGATCAGGAAAGGCTTGATCATGTCAATACTCGCAAGCACTTCCTTGAAAGCCGTCTCTATTTTTATAGAAGCTTCTTGGGCTTCCAATTGGGTCATTCTTCCTTGTTGCGCTTGTCTGACAATATCGCTGCACGCGCAACGAAAAAGAGTCTGATTGACGGAAATTTCTTTTATATGAAATGTAATACCTGAAACCGGCGACGCCATAATCTTCCTTGTTAATTAATTTTTAATAACATTAATAACACATCTCTGGCATAACAAGGAATAATTAAAAAAAAATTTTATTAAATTATTTTAAACGAATGCAAAAAAAAACCCTTCCTGAGAAGGGCTTTAGGAGGATTCTCTAAAGATGCTGGACTACATGCGGGCTCCACCCTTTTTTTGCCTGCTGACCAGGTGGCCCCAATGGTCGTATGTAATTGTTACAGGGTTAAATCCGTCGAGTGCTTTAACCTCTGTCCACTTAGACTTAGCGCCGCGTTCAATGACCTCGTCAATAGCAGGTTCATGTGAAAAAGCATGAAAAAATTCGTTAACTTTCCCTAGTTCGATTGCTTCGGCCGCCGCCTGAAGAGGGGTCGCTCCTGTAGCGACGAACTCTCCAATATTACGCCATACTTCCATCGGAAGCGGATGCAGAGAATCATTGTTGAAGTAAGCTTGCTCCGCTGAAGCCCCATCATGAGGCTGTTGAAAAGGGGTAATTCGATGAACCATAATTTATTCCTCATTGTTTAACAATTTCTTAGTTAATTATACTAAAAAATTAAACAAAAAGCAATA
>CAJCIW010000164.1 GCA_903970455.1 Verrucomicrobiota bacterium
CTCCCTCCCCGTGCTTCTCTCCGGTTTAGGCTATCGGCGCGGGCCTGTTGTATCCGACAAAGGGGAATATGCGTTGCGCGGCGGCATCCTGGATATATTTCCCCCTTCTTCTATGGATCCTTACCGGGTCGAATTTTTCGGCGACGAGATCGAGCAGATCCGCACCTTCGATCCCGTCTCGCAAAAATCGATTGGTAAGGTCGATGAATTCCTTCTCCCTCCCGCTTCCGAAACCGCCTTGCTTGAAAAAGACAAGACGCTCTGCACGCTTCTCGATTATCTCGGCAAAGAGACCTTGATCATTTTCAACGATCTCCTTGCGATAGAGGACCATTGGGTCGCCTTGAAAAATTTAATCGGCGGGATGAGTTCCTTTTTTTTATCGTTTGAAGATTTTTTCAAGCAGACCGAATCGTTGCACCACCTTTTTTGGACGGCAGAACGGATGGAAGAGTTATCGGAAGTGCACATGGAAAAAAAAGTCGGACGCGCTTTTTATAGCGGGAAAGCTCCTTTACAGCCGCTGACTTTTCAAATTTTAGAGCTGGAGATCAAAAGTAAACGGTGCTTGCATCCGTTCATTCCCGTTGCCGACTTTTTTTCTCTTTCTGAAAATAAAGCTGCTTCCACGCAAGAAGAGGTTCTTCATACGTTAAACCGTTATGCCAAAACGGATCTCGAAGTGCATTTCATCTGCTCGACAGAATCGGAAAAAAACGCCTTTGTCTCTAGAGTCGAGTCGGATCAAATTTCCCTCCCAAAACAGACACACTATCACATCGGCTATCTATCGAGTGGGTTTGTTTTAGAAGATGCTCAAATCGCCATTGTTCCCATGACGGAACTCAATCATCGGCTAAAACCTCGCCGTCAAAAATGGCGCAACACCTACCACACTCCTGCATCCGATTTCCATGAACTGACCGCAGGTGACGTCGTGGTCCATTTTCACAACGGGATCGCCAAATACTTAGGAATTGATAAACGGCCGAATAATGTGGGTACGCCGACCGAGTACATGCTCCTCGAATATGCGGATAACAGCAAGCTCTACGTTCCTGTTTCCCAATCCCACCTCGTCAGCCGCTATATCGGCGCTAAAGAAGAAATCCCGACCTTAAGCCAACTCGGCTCAAACCGGTGGCAAAAGACACGCGCCGCCGCGCAGCAAGCGATCATCGGCTATGCAGACCAATTGATCCGCATGTATGCTGAGCGCGCTGTGCACGGCGGCTTTCAATTTCAACCCGATTCCTTGGATCTACAGGAGTTTGAATCCGATTTCCCTTTTGTCGAAACGGAGGATCAGCTCAATGCGATTGCCACGATCAAACAAGACATGCAATCGACTAAAGCGATGGACAGATTGGTTTGCGGCGATGTCGGCTACGGGAAAACCGAGGTCGCCATGCGCGCGGCTTTCAAAGCGGTCGTCGACGGAAAGAAACAAGTTGCGGTCCTCGTCCCGACTACCGTGCTGGCTATGCAACACCATGAAACATTCTCCGCGCGCATGGCCAATTTCCCCATCCATGTCGGCGTCGTCTCCCGCTTCCGCTCCAGCCGCGAAATCACCGATACATTAAAAAAAACGGCGAATGGGGAAGTCGATATCTTGATAGGGACCCATCGTCTGATCAGCAAAGACGTGGTCTTTAAAGATCTGGGTTTGCTCATCATCGACGAAGAACAGCGTTTTGGCGTCCGGGCGAAAGAGCATTTGAAACGGATCAAAACAGGCGTCGACTGCATTACCCTCTCCGCAACGCCGATTCCCCGCACCCTGTATTTGTCACTCATCGGCGCTAAGGAAATTTCCGTCATCAATACCCCACCTCAAGACCGTCTACCCATCAAGTCGATGATCGCGGAACGGGACGCACAATTGATCAAAAACGCCCTCCTCCGCGAACTTTCACGCGACGGGCAAGCGTATTTCATCCATAATCGAGTCGAGACGATTTTTCGCATCACAGAAGAGATCCAAAACTTGCTTCCCGAAGCCCGCGTCGTCACAGGCCACGGCCAAATGTCAGCCGACGAGCTCGATTCCGTCTTTCATGCTTTTAAAAGTGGGCAGGCAGACATCCTCGTCGCTACAACAATCATCGAAAATGGGATCGACATTCCGAATGCGAACACGATCCTGATCGACCGCGCTGACACATTCGGCCTCGCAGACCTTTATCAAATGCGCGGCCGCGTTGGAAGGTGGAACCGTCCCGCTTACGCTTATTTTCTCGTGCCAAAAGCCCGCGAGCTCCCCGAACTCACACGAAGGCGCCTCCATGCCCTCACCGAATCCTCCGGGTTTGGAGCCGGGATGAAAATCGCCATGCGCGATCTGGAAATCCGCGGCGCAGGCGACATCCTCGGGACGCAGCAGTCGGGGCAAATCTCCTCCATCGGCTTTCATCTTTACTGCAAATTACTCAAAAAAGCGATCGAAGCCCTCAAGAACAAAAGCGCCCCTTCCTTTACCGAAGCCAAGATGGAATTTTCCTTCGACGCCAGCCTTCCCGAAGGATACATCAATGAAACATCGCTGCGGATGGAGATCTATCATCGCCTCGGCGAAACCATTTCCACAGATGAAGTGGACGCCATCCTCGCCGAGCTCAAAGACCGTTTCGGCCCCTATCCCCCTCAAGTGTTGTGGCTTTACCACCTCACTCGCCTGCGCCTATTCGCCTCTTCCCACCACTTTACCCTGCTGAAATTCGAGAACGTCACCTTTACCGCAGAGCGGCAAAGCGGCAAAACCCTCGTGAAAAAAACCCTCCCCCTGCCAAAAACAAAGAAGCCCGATGAATTAGAGAAGCAAGTGATTGCCGCTCTCATCGAAGGTTTTGGGCTCAAAACAAAAAAATAACACAGAGTTCCACCATGGCTACAAGTGCTGTCTTTGCAAAAGAGTTTTATCATCAGAGGCTGTTTCTTAAAGGATGCGATATCGAAAAACTACCCGATGGAGGCTTAAAATATTCGACGATTTCATTCTTTGAATTTTGGAGTGAAAAAAATATTCAAGCCAATGTCGACAATCAAGGAAAAGTTGACTTTGTGGCTTATTCCTTTTTCGAGCGTCTAAAACGGGTTTTTCCCTTCTCACAAGATCAAAACCTGATTGCCGCCCATCGACGCTTAAAACAACTCGAAGTGGAAGTTCAAAATCCATTAAGTCCCGATTTACACTTGCTCAAACGAGAAATCCACGCTACTGGCCAAGCCGGTGCTAAAACGCTTGAAAACAATTTGAACAGTTTAAATCAAGAATTCGAGAAGGCAAACGAGAGAAGTTTATTGACGACAGCTCTCGTGAAAGTCGCTAATTTCATAAGCGCCTTTTTTCATTGGAAACCCATCGAGTTTTATCACTTCAATCCGATCAATTTAGGGCTATACAAAGCCATGGCAATCTCTCCTGCTTTAGAATGGACTGAGCAAGACCCATCAAGATGCCAATATTCTCCGATCATTCAGAATAATTCTACTTTTCCCTTGCCGCCCGAATTAAGTCGCATGAATTTGCAAAAACTTGAACTGGGGCTTTTGACGGAGATCCGATTCACAATCGACCGAAAGAAATTCTGTCTAGAATATGACATCGGATCACAGGAATTTATTTTCGATTATTCAGACAATGAAATTGATCCATCTCCAGGCCTCAACTTAGACTCTAGGGAATCGTTCACTTGGTCTTCTCCTGTGCTCAATCTCATTGAGAAAAAAGCTAATGGTTCAACAACGGTCTATCCTCTCCAACGGTCGATTCGATATAACTATCAAGCAAATTGGGCGCTCCACGAAAAATGGACCTGCGCTGTTGAAGGCGGTTCATTGGCGATGAAAATGAACAGCGAATACACTATTCCGCTGTCCCAAGGAAATTTCTGCCTTAAGCTCTTTCGAACTATTTAAGATTTTGTAGGGCCTATGCCAGCTCACTCCTTTCTATTGAGAGGAGCATCAAAAGTGCCTTGCCAATCGGTGATTAGAGTGGTGCCGTCCGCCAACCAAGTGGTTTTTTGATACGTTTTCCAGAAAAGAGGGCCATGATACTTTGCTGCTTGATCGACTACAGAGGCATACCAACGAATGGGATACAACTCATTCGATGTGTAAGAGACATGATCGCGCAGTTCGCCCGATGCTAGGAATGTATAGGCAATCTCGATTTTTATCCCACCGCTTTGCCTCACTGCATCGTCCCAGGAAGCTACAAATAGAGGAACAAGGTCGTAACCTATTTCTCGAGCGACTAATCGAGTTAAATCTTCCTGATCGACTTCTACAACGACCCCATTGGTGACGCAATGATAATCTGTGGTAGGAACCAGGTTGAGAAAACATCTTTCTTTTGGGTCTAGTGTTTTTGAAGTAAGTATCTTTGAAACGGTAGCCCTTATATTAAATAGTCGTTTCACTCCGAAAGCAATTGCTGGACGCAATGTAATCAAGTTCTCTTGTTTAATACATTTTTTATTACGATCGATATCTGGGCTGATGAGGCTTCCATAACCGAAAATCAGTATTTTTCCATTTTCCAAAGCCTTAGCCTTATCATGATTTTTATTGGGGTATTGGAAAACAGGGTAGTTGCTTATCTCAGGAAGTTTTTCTCCCACCTTTTTCAACAAAAACTGTTGGTAGGCATTATCCCAAGGGAGATCTGCATTTAAAGCGAGAGCACTAATTACGAAAAAAATTGAAAACATCAATCTTTTAGACATGATAACATCTCATTATTACTTATAAATAAACAAAAGATATAAAAAAATTCAAATGAAATATTTGACTCTTGAGCAAATCTACCGAAGATAGACTCTAAGATTTCGGCGGGCCCATGCCGATATTGCGATGGTAGGCCCCTTTGACATGCTGCTCCTGCATGCGGCGAGCGTTTTTTAAGATCGCCACTCCCTTTTCTACGTGATCGGCCATGTACCGATCGTAGACAGATTCAGAACTGCGCTTGGTCTTGATCCCATCTGCGTTTAAGGGGAGATCGGAGACAAGGAGAAGCGCGCCCAAAGTGAATTTCCGTTTGTAGCTCGCGGCAAATAGCGTCGCGCATTCCATTTCGATCGCTTGCGCCTTTGTCGCTTTCAACCGGCTTTTGAATTCTTCGTTGAACTCCCAAAAACGCATGTTAGTCGTATAAGTGATCCCAATGTGATAAAGCGCCTTTTGCAACTCGAGGACTTCGGTGACAGCCTTTTGCATCAAAAAATTAGCAAGGGCAGGAACTTCGGAAGGAAAATAAAAGTCGGACGTCCCCTCGCCGCGTATGCTTGCCACTGGAACGAGGTAATCCCCGATTTGGTAGCGTCGTCGCAGTCCTCCGCACATGCCTAAAAGAAGACTGGTTTTGATCGGCATGAAAGAGCAGAGATCGACAACCAAGGCAGCAGCAGGTGATCCGATTTTGAAATCGAGAATGCTCACATCGTCCTTGGCGGAATGTGCGACTTTGAACATCGAGCCTTCGATCACTTTGATATTCCGCGTTTTGGCGAAATAATCGACATAGCGGGGAAAATTGGTGAGCAAAAGATTAGAGTGAAAATCCGAGATGAGGCATCCCGAATAACGTTCCAGGGTGTCCTTCGCGAATTGCTCTTCGGTAACTTCTCCGGCCATATAATTCCTAAAATACCTTTGGATCTTTTTTCACAAAATCACAACTTGCTCTGCGAGAATGCGTTCGCGTATTCGCCAATAAATCGAATTATAAGTGACGACGTCGACCTTGCGATGAAGGGTTGCCTCCAAATCCAATTTTAAATCAACCAAATCAAAGAGACTCTTATTCTTCTTTTTATATTCAATCAAAAAATCAACATCACTCTTTGATTTCCCAGTGCCCCTAGCAAATGATCCAAAAATGGAAGCTCGTTTATGGCCGAGTCAGGTATAACAGCATGTTTTTTCAAAATTGGCAATGCCTTTTTCTTTATGAAAGTGATCGAAAGTTTGATTTTCTTTTTTTCCATAAATAGAGAATCATGTTTGAAGGGAGAATGAGGCTTACAACGCCTACCTCGTCCTAATATCAGTCTAGGAATTTCTGTGATTCTTTTCACCCTTCTTTTTAACATAACAGTATCTTTGATAGTCACTTTTCTGCGATCAAATACTCTAGAGCGTTCTTTTGTTCCTCATGAGCTAATGAACAAACAGCATAAAGTGGCCTGGAATCGATTTTTTGCCATTGGGAGTAACTTTGCTCAGAGAATCTAACGCCGTAAGGTGAGTCTGGATGTGCTTCCAAAAACATAAACATGCTTTTTAGAGTTCTCCCATCACCACTTTTAACTTCAATCGGGACGATCTTTCGATTGTGTTCATAGAGAAAATCAACTTCTGCCGTGCTGCTTTTCGCTTGACGTTTCCAAAAGTATAGATCCAATTTTTGATGAGGATTTGAATAACAAAGCAATTCTTGCCCAACAAACGCCTCTGCTATTGATCCACGATTTATAAACTCAGGTCCAGGCTGTAAAAACCATGTCGATAAATCAAATCCCAAAGCTGCTTGAGAAAGCGCAATATCAACCATGATTAGTTTAAACCATTCCAGATTCGCCTCAGCTCCAAGAGGGATGCCATTGCCAGCACTATGATGAATCTTATGTACCACATTGGCTTTGCACAACAAATCCAGGCAAGGGGCAAGATCCCTTTTTCTAAATTCACCGTGAATGTTGCTATATCTAAACTCTTCGCCAATCATGTAAGGTATTTGACGGAAAAGTAATGCAACTAACTCCGCCTGATTTTTAGATGAGTATTTTTCAATGTCTTGCCAATATGCTGTAATTAGGTTGTGATGAATCTGAAAACTCTCTTTTGGATTTTTCTCATCTACCCATTTTGCTACTGCTTCTGGCATGCCACCAATGGCAAAATATTCACCAACCAAACCAAGCAGCAATTGATGAATCGGCTCAGAAAATGATTCGTTATGTGGGTTCTGTAAAATCGCATGTGCACTTCCTGTATTCCCACTTGCAGCTAAATACTCCAGAAATGACATCGGATACATATGCATACTAGAAACGCGGCCTACAGGAATCCCTACTTGTTCCAGAGCAAAATCGAAAAGAGACCCTGCCGCAATGACGTGCAACTGAGGCATCTCTTCATAAAAATAACGGAGTGCTAAAATCGCCTGAGGCGCTTCTTGAATCTCATCAAAGAATAACAATGTTTCTCCAGGAGAGATTTTAGTACTACCAGCATATACGGCAAGTTCTCGTAAAATCCTTTCCGGGTTGAGGTCTTTCTCAAAAATCAACTTTGCGTCCTTTGCCAGTTCAAAATTAATTTCAACCACGCGGTTAAAATGTTTTCCCAGCCGCCTTACCGCATGCGTTTTTCCGACCTGACGGGCGCCACGGAGCAGCAACGGCTTACGGTATTTATGATCTTTCCATTTCTCAAGATGCCAGTCGATCAGACGTTTGAACATTGCTTCTCCTGTCAAATTACAAGGTGATTTTACCATAAAAATGGTCGAAAAGAAAGGACAATCTCTTAACACACTCATTATTAATGAGTTAAATATAATTTTCACCTCTAAAAACGAGAAAAATAAGTAATTTCAGGGGTCGTTTATTGGAAAAGAAGGGTGATTTTCATTGTTTTTCTGTCAAATGGCAAGATCATTTTTTTAATCCTCATCAACGCTGGCGTGAACCCAGGCCTTGAGGCCTGGGATTAAGTTGGGGCGGAGCTTCGTGCTCGGCCCAACATTTTTTTTTGAAAATGCCCTGCCTTTAAGAGCCGGGTTTCCTCCGGAGGACGGATAAAAAAAATTGCGTAAATATTCTTATCATCCTATTCTTTTTTTACCCTTTCGGAGGTCGTATGGAAGCCTGGTCTCCTCTCAAGCAAGTATGTCATCAGACGGCATATTTTTGCCCTCTGTTCAATTTCCATCCTTTGGAAAAATTCAAGAGCTACGTCTCCCCTCTCATCGATCGTGTGACAAGCAATTGGAAAGTGATCCTGATGGACTGCAGCACGATCATTGCCATCTCATGCTGCGTGATCACCTGTCTTAACTCATCGCCCATCCTATGCGCAGCATTTGCCATTGTCGCTCTCGCTTCCGGGATTGGGGCCTTTTACATGCGCCGCTTTGAGACTTTAACCGATTTGGAAGAAACGGTAAAAAAATTAAGAGAGACTAAAGATCGATTAGAACACGTCGCTCAAAATTTAGAGAGAGAAAACGAGCGCCTTTCGCAAAGCATTCGGGAATTACAGCGCACAAATGAAGCATTTCGAGCGACCAACCGCGACCTTCAGGCGACGAATGAGGCGTTTCGTCAAACCAACACACGGCTCACACAGCAAGTCACCCTATTGACGCTCCAGGTCACTCAGCTCCGCGAAAGCGCTGAGAAAATCCGGGAAGAGATTGTCCGTTTTCAACAGGAAAATTCCCATTTGCACCACAACGTTCGAGGATTTGATCAAAGTCTAAGAGTCCTCGATCAGCAGATCCTGGCTTCCCGCTCCCTCTGCGAACAGATCGGCAACCACCTCGCGTCCCAACAGCAGGGAATCGGACAACAGCTTGAACAACTCAGAGGGTATTTGGCGGAACTGCGCGCTGACAATCGCGTTCACGAAAGGATTCAAGAGCTCTCCTCTCTTCATCAACAGACCGCGCAGGCCACTTCTCAACTGCATGCTCTCCAAATTCAATACGCCCAAGAGCGCGCCAATTTCGAGGCGATTCATCGAGCCCTTGTTCAGCTCAGAAACCAATTCGACGCCTCCTTGCGGGATGCGGTCTCCAGCTTGCAAGCCAATAACCAGCAATTCCGCGATAACCTATCGGGCCTGTCCGCAGAGCGCAACCGGATCCAGCAAATGATCGACCGTTTTTTCTCAGGGAACACTCAGCCCAGAGGTCGCTAAAATAAATTATTGTCATTGTGCCGGTTGGGCCCCTCTTCGAAGGCTTGCTTTTTAAATTCTCTCCCATCAGAATTGTACTTTTTATCCTAAAAGGAATAGCAGCATGGCGCAATATAGCACGGGCGATATAAGAGGCGGGTACAAAGTCGAGGTGGAAGGGGAACCCTACACTGTGGTGAGCAACGAATTTGTCAAGCCTGGCAAAGGGCAGCCTTTCAACCGGATTAAATTAAAACATCTTTTAACAGGCCGTGTTGTGGAAAAAACCTTCAAGTCGGGGGAGAAGGTCGGCGCTGCCGACGTCGAAGAGAAAAAGATGCGCCTTCTCTACAAAGAAAGCGACGGCGTTGTATTTATGCACGATGAATCTTTCGAGCAGCTCACGGTGCCCAATTCGATCGTGGAAGACCGGATGCAATGGCTGATGGAAGAGATCCCCTATGCGATTGTGTTCTACAAGGGGTTGCCCATCGAAGTTGTCCCCCCCACTTTCATGGAGATGAAGGTGATCGAGACCGCTCCGGGATTGCGCGGCGATACTTCAGGACGTGTCTTGAAACCCGCATTGACCGAAAGCGGGGCAAAAATCCAAGTTCCTATCTTCATCGAAGAAGGGGAAATCATCAAAGTGGACACCCGAACAGGTGAATACGTTTCCCGCGTCTGAAATCAGTAAAATTCCATTCCTTAAAGAGCGCGCATCGATGCTTCAAAAGGCGCGCGCATTTTTTGCCGAAAGAGATGTGATGGAAGTCGATTGCCCTGCGCTTTCCCAAAGCGCGCCGGTCGATCTTCATATCGACGTGATGAAAGTCCCCCTCAAAAATGAGCAGACAGGTTATTTGCACACGTCGCCGGAATATGGGATGAAGCGGCTGCTCGCTGCTGGCGCTCCCGATATTTATCAGATCAGCCATGTTTTCCGCGATGGAGAGATCGGGCCGCTGCATAATCCTGAATTTACCATGGCGGAATGGTACCGGATAGGAATTAGCTTCCAGGAAATGATTGAAGAGACGATTGCCTTTATCCAACTCTTTCTGGGCGATCTGCCGCAACGCGCCTTAAGCTACCGGCAAACGCTTAGAGATTTTCTTGCCATCGATTACTTAACGGCCCCTTTGTCCGAGCTGCTCGATTGTGCGAAAAGGGGCGGCCTTGACCTTGCCGGAGATGCAAAAGAATGGGAGAGAGATACTCTGTTACAACTTCTCGTCAGTTTTCTCATCGAGCCTCAATTAGGAATTAACGAATTGTTCGTCTTGAGTCATTTTCCAGCAACTCAGGCCGCTCTTTCCAAAACCATTTCCCTTCCCGATGGGGAACATGTCGCCTGCCGTTTCGAAGTGTATTATCGCGGGATCGAACTGGCAAATGGGTATCACGAACTGACCAATGCCGCTGAACAGCGCATGCGCCTCCAGGCTTCCAATCAAGCTAGGGTGGAAGCCGGAAAAGAGGCCTTAAAAGTGGATGAACTGTTTTTAGGAGCTTTAGAAAGCGGGCTTCCCGATTGTTGCGGCGTGGCTGTGGGTTTTGACCGCCTCATGATGCTTAAAATGGGTGAGACCGAGCTGAAAAATATCCTTCCCATGATATGGAATGAAAGTTAATATTTGACTTTCGATGGTCTGCAAAGTTGTTAAGGAAATTAAATAAGGTCGGTATTACATCCAACGCTGAACAATCGGATAACTCCTTCCCACGCGGAAAGCTTTCTTGCTAACTCGAATTCCGGGAGGCAGTTGCCGCCGCTTGTATTCGGCGCGATGGATCCGATGGATCAGATCGAGGACAATTTCAATAGGAATCGCGTGTTTCTTTCCAATTTCATCGGGCGTCAAATCATCCTCGACATACCCTTGCACGACTTTGTCGAGGGTGTCGTATTCGGGCAGTGAATCGGTATCTTTCTGATTCTCCCGGAGCTCTGCGGAAGGCACCTTGTCAATGATCGACTCCGGAATGATCCCTTGATTCCGATTGATCCATCGCGCAAGAGCATACACCTGCTGCTTGGTCACATCGGATAGGACCCCAAGGCCACCCACCATATCCCCGTAAAGGGTACAATACCCAAGGGCTATTTCGCTCTTGTTCCCTGTGCTCATCACAATGTACCCATGCTTATTGGAGATCGCCATCAAGATCATCCCTCGGATCCGCGCTTGCATGTTCTCTTCGGTAATATCTTCCGGTTTCCCTTTGAAGGAAGGTTCAAGCAGATCGAGAAAGGCCTGAAAAGGTTTTTCGATCGGGATTTGCTGAAGTTCGATTCCTAAACGGCGCGCTAACACTTCAGAATCTGTAATGCTGCCTTTAGAGCTGTAGCGGGAAGGCATGGTGACCGCAAGCACGTTTTCTTTCCCAAGTGCATCGACCACAATGCAGGCGACGAGGGCGGAATCGATCCCTCCCGACAATCCAAAACAACCTTTCTTGAACCCTTGCTTATGAAAATAATCGCGCACTCCCAGAACAAGAGCTTGATAGAGATCATGCATCGGATCGCAAGAAAATGTGTAAGGAAGGGGCGGCTTGTCAAGGTCGATGAGCATTTCATCTTCCACAAACCCTTTGGCCGCTTGCACAGGCTCTCCTTTCGAATTGACATAAAGACTATAGCCGTCAAAAACGAGCTGATCATTCGCTCCCACCTGGCAGCATAAAATGACAGGGCAGTTCAACGTCGTTGCGCATTTGGCGCATACTTTGACGCGAGTACCCGGTTTTTCGAATTGATAAGGGGAGGAAGAAATATTGAAGACAACATCGGGGTTGAGCGATTTGAAGTCGAGGACAGGATCATGCGCATAATCCGTATCGGTGACAATTCCCGCGTGCTGCCAAATGTCTTCGCAGATCATCACGCCGATTTTTTTTCCTTTCAGCTCCCAAATTTTTGCGGAGGTCCCCGGTTCAAAATAACGACGCTCATCAAAAACATCGTAAGTCGGCAGTAATTGTTTATCTTGAAAGCCCAGCAGCTTTCCATCGTGAATGATCGCAGCGCTATTCAAGATCGGCTTCTCCCGCTTCGCAGGATTTGCTCTGACGACGCCGACAACGGCCATCAGCCGTGAAGAAGCTTGAACGATTTTCTCTAAAAAGTGTTGATTGGCTTCGATAAAAGAGGAATGCAGAAGCAGATCCTCGGGAGGATACCCGCATAGGACGAGCTCGGAGAAGACAACGATGTCAGCTTGTTTCGTCCGGCCATGGTCCAAAGCTTGAATAATTTTTCGAGTATTGCCTTCAAAATCTCCGACAATCGGATTGATTTGAGCGACAAGAATGCGCATAGGAGTTCCCTCTATCCGCAGAATACGCGATTGCTGCTGTTTTTTGAAAGATAGAGTCTGTGTACGATCACGGTTATTTTGATTTTGATAGTTTTTGCTTTTGGCTTTGAGTTGCTTCCGCAGGACAGAATGAACTAGACAATCGAATCAAAGCCAAGCGTGATCGGAGGCAGACTCTTAGAATTTGCAGCAGGCGCAGACCTTGCTGCTGCGGATACTTCAAAAGGGCGTTGAATCGCTCTTTCGCAAGAGGGCAGGGAATGTGCAAGCACATTCTCTATGCACTCAGCTGGAAAATGTAGATGCCGAGGAAGCCATTTGAATCACGATGTGGATAACGCCTTTTGCATACTGGCAATGCAGTCGGATTCCCGAGCAAGAGATGTCGCGATGTCGCAACATTGCTTCCAAAGTTCTTGCTGCTGAAGCTGATTTTGTTTTTTGCGCAATTGCTCGAGCTGGTCTAAGTGCTTGTGCATAAAAAGAGGCGTATTGCTCTTCGTCAACGCTTTAGTAGAAGAGATGGCCTTTTTTACAGCGAGGCGAGGAACTTCAATAAAGATTTCCGGGTCACTTTCTCCAACTTTCTTTTTAAATTCTGCTTTGTCTTTATCCGATAAAGATTGCAGGTGGGTTTCGACGACGGACTTGAGATAAGTGCCGCCATCGGTATTCTTTTTGACCGCATCAGCGTGTCGATTCTCATTTGTCCGTTGAACAATTCCGCCATAGAGGTCTTCATTCTCTGAAATTCCGTATGCCCTTCTCAAGTCAGCTTGGGGATCGTGAACCTCTGCGCGGCTTCGAGGTGGAGGAGAAAAATGACCGCGGAATAAAGGGAAATAGTTCATTTGATGAGGGCGCATCAGCACCGAAGAAAGCTCTGCAGTGTGATAGTTCATTAGATTTCTTCTAAGAAGCAAGGAAGGAACATCTCGCTGAGTAAAAAGATCAAATGGCCGCACAAAAAAACGGTGCGGGGAAACTCGATACAAAGAGACTGGATGATGAAACACTCTCGGCTCAACTGAATAACGAACTAAAATCATCATAATAAACCTAATTTATTTTACTCAATTATAAATAAAATCATTTAATTATTTCAATAAATAAATAAAATTATG
>CAJCIW010000165.1 GCA_903970455.1 Verrucomicrobiota bacterium
ATGATTATGGATGAGCTGGGCTATACTCCATTGGAAGTGGTCGTTTGCGGAGACCGGATGGCCCTGGATCTCGTTCCTGCCAGGGAATTGGGGTTTAAGACGGTAAAAATGCAGTGGGGCAGAGGACTTAATACAGCTGGGTTTAAAGGGGAAGCCGATTACTGCATCTCCGAACTCAGAGAGCTTAAAAAAATTGTATCCCATTTACTCACCTTTTCTTCGTTTTAAAGAGGAACGACCTTATGACGACAAGCAATCAGTTAGCTCCAGGAATGACCCTTTCGCTCGATGGAAAGATCTATCGCGTGGAATCTTGCCTGAAAGTGACCGTGGCAAAAGGGGTGCCATTCATCAAGACGAAGCTAAAAAATTTGGTTTCGGATGAGCTCATCGAAAGGAATTTCAAACTCAACCAGCCTATTGAGGACGTCTCACTCGCGGAACGAAGGCTGGAATACATGTACCTGGAAGGTAAAGATTATCTTTTTTTAGATATCGGGAATCTCGAACAGGTTTTAGTGCCTTCCCAAGTCATGGGAGATAAAGTCAATTTCCTTAAAGAAGGAATTGAATTGAAGGCGATGTTCTACGGCAGCTCTATCTTTTCCGTGGAACTTCCCCAATTTTTGGAGATCATGGTCGTTAAGACAGAGGAAAGCGAATCAGCTGTTCACGTTGCCAATGCGACAAAACTCGCGATTTTAGAGACAGGGGCAAAAGTTGAAGTCCCCATGTTTATTGAGTCAGGCGACATTATCAAAGTCGATACACAGACAAATGAGTACATTCAACGCGTTTAAGGAGGAATTGTGGATCTTAAGCAAATCAAGGAATTAATGACCGCAATGGAAAGAGCGGGCATTAAGAAATTGACGATTAAGCAAAAAGGCGGCGACGAGTTGCATTTGGAACGGCAGGAGGAACATCCTCAGTCCCAAGCTCCTGTAGCAGCTTTCTATCCTCCCCTCTATGCACATCCTCCTTCTCGAGAGGCTGAAACTTTGGCCCGTTCGGCGCCCGCGCAGAAATCTCTGCATGAAGATGCTTCTCCGATTAAAGAAAAAAAAGCGGATGAAGCTGCGGGAAAATTTGTGATAGCACCTCTTGTCGGTACTTTCTATTCCGCTGCCTCTCCCGACGATCCCCACTTTGTTAAAGTTGGCGACCGCGTCAATGAAAACACCGTGATCTGCATTATCGAAGCGATGAAAGTGATGAATGAGGTTAAGGCCGGGATGAGTGGGACGGTTGCTGAAATTATGGTAGAAAATGCCCACCCGGTTGAATTTGGCACAAAACTTTTCCGGATAGTTTAGCATGCAGAAAGTTCTAGTAGCAAATCGCGGGGAAATCGCTGTACGAATCATTCGGGCTTGCCACGATATGGGAATTCAAACCGTTGCTGTCTATTCCCAGGCTGATGCCGAGGCCCTTCACGTTTTGCATGCCGATGAGGCCATTTGCATTGGCGAGCCTCCTTCACAGCGGTCGTACTTAAAAATTTCTAATATTCTTTCAGCCTGTCAAATCACGGGAGCTGACGCACTCCATCCCGGTTATGGTTTTTTAAGTGAAAATGCCAATTTTGCTTCGATTTGCGCCAGCTGCGGCCTCAACTTCATTGGCCCTTCTGCGGAAACAATTGCCCTGCTCGGCGATAAAGCTCGGGCCAAAGCGACGGCAAAAAGCGTCAAATGCCCTGTTATCCCTGGCTCCGAAGGAGTCATTGAAGATGTCCAAGAGGCCCTAAAAGAGGCCAAACGGATTGGTTTTCCAGTTTTTATTAAAGCCTCTGCTGGCGGCGGCGGGAAAGGAATACGCATTGCTTACGAGCCAGATGAGTTCGTCCGGCAATTCTCCGCAGCTCGCGCTGAAGCAGAAGCCAGCTTCAACAACCCCGACGTCTATCTTGAAAAGATGATCGTCAATCCACGGCACATTGAAGTGCAGATCATCGGCGACAAACACGGCAACTATGCTTATCTTGGAGAAAGAGATTGTACAATCCAGCGACGGCGTCAAAAATTGATCGAAGAAGCCCCGAGTCCTATTTTAACCCCTTCACTGCGCAAAAAAATTGGAGAGGCCGCTGTAGAAATTGTCCGTGCAGCCAAATATCATTCCGTCGGCACTGTTGAATTCCTCCTCGATGAACAACGCAACTTTTATTTCATGGAAGTCAACACACGGATCCAGGTCGAGCATACGATTACCGAGGAATTGACCGGCATCGATCTCGTCAAAGAGCAGCTCAAGATCGCCATGGGAGAAAAAATCAAGTTCAAGCAAAAAGACATCACTTTTAAAGGTCATGTCATCCAATTACGCATCAACGCAGAAAACCCTGCGAACAATTTTGCTCCTTCCCCAGGGCACCTTGAATATTATATTCCTCCCGGAGGCCCCCACGTCCGCGTGGATAGCGCATGCTATTCCGGCTATAAAATTCCCCCCAATTACGATTCGATGATCGCTAAACTCATCGTCATGGGAAAAGATCGAGATGAAGCGATTGCCGTAGCAAAACGCGCCTTAAGAGAATTCCATATCGGCGGCGTCTTTTCGACAATCCCTTTCCATCAGTTCATGCTCGAGGATCCGAAGTTTTTGAGCAATGACTACGTCATCAACTACATCGATCAGCTGATCTTGGAAGGGTGCACCTTCACTCCAGGCAAGGTGAGTTGAGTTATTCTGTCGATTTAGGAAAAAATAAGAGGAATTTTGCTGGATTTTTTTTTTATCCCGTATATCCTAATATCCTGTTATTTTTCTTGCAGCCCCTTAAGCAGGATTCTCCGCTTCTGTGGTGGTTTTAATGACAAAAATCCGTTTGCATATTAGCCTCTTCTCCATGTATCTTACTAAAAACTCGGGGGAATCTACGATTCATGCTATTGGCTGTGCTTTTTCTTGCTTTGTTTGGAATTCCATGTGCCGCGCAGCCGGAGGAACTCGTTTCAGCAGCGATCAACAGAAACCTCATGGATAATACTGAACTTCTCATCTCTCAAGACAAGATCAAACAAAAAATAGCTGAAGTGGCTCGCATTTTAGATGAAGAGTACCAAGGGGAAGAGCTAACTATTGTTCTGGTCATGAAAGGCGCTTTGTGCGTTGCAGCGGATCTGATCAGGGAACTCAAAACTCCTTGCGTGATCGAATACATAAGCGCCAGGAGTTATGGGCAGCGCGGAACCCAACGGGGCGAATTGGAGATCCTTGGCATGGAGGATTTAGATCTTTCCGCTAAAAACGTTCTTCTCGTCGACGACATTTTTGATTCCGGCCAGACCATTTCCAAGATCTTCGCCGGGTTCAAAAGAAAGAAGCCCAAATCGCTTAAATCTTTAGTCCTTTTGGCCAAGAATGGAAAGAGGGATGTGGCTTATGTCCCGGATTACATCCTTTTCGATATTGAAAATGAATTTGTTGTTGGTTACGGCTTAGATTATAAGGAACTCTATCGCGGTCTTCCTGGAATCTATATTTTTAAGTAAGAAGCAATATATGAAAGGAATCATTCTTGCGGGCGGGCAGGGGACAAGGCTCTACCCAGTCACATTGACCATCTGCAAACAACTCTTGCCGGTCTATGACAAGCCGATGATCTATTATCCCTTATCTGTGTTGATGATGGCGGGGATACAAGAAATTCTCATTATCTCAACACCAACCGATCTTCCCAGGTTTGAGCAACTCTTTCAAGATGGTAGCCATTTAGGGCTCAATATCACCTATGCAGCCCAAGCAAAACCTGAAGGAATCGCCCAAGCTTTTTTGATTGGAGAGACATTTATCGGCGATGATAGTGCGGCTTTGATTTTGGGCGACAATATTTTTTATGGACACCATCTTGCCTCTCTAGTTTCTTCCTGTCGATTTTTTGAGAAAGGAGCCGTGATCTTTGGATATGAAGTCAAAGACCCCGAGCGCTATGGGATTGCGGAATTCGATAGGGATGGAAAAGTCATCGAAATCGTGGAAAAACCTCAGCATCCTAAATCCAATTTTGCTGTGACCGGACTTTATTTTTACGACAATGATGTGATTGAAATTGCGCGCCATCTCAAACCTTCGAAGCGGGGAGAGTACGAAATCACGGATGTGAATCGGATTTATTTAGAGCGTGGGGATCTGCATTTAAAGATTCTCGATCGAGGGTTTGCGTGGCTCGACACAGGCACTCACGCCTCTTTACAACAGGCTTCATCGTATGTCCAAACTCTGCAGGAGAGGCAAGGCATTAGCATTGCTTGCTTAGAGGAAATTGCCTATAAAAGGGGATTCATTTCTCGCGAACAGTTGGAAAAGCGGATCGCGTTGCTAGCAAAAAGCGAGTATGGGCAATATTTAGAAAAGATGCTTGCAAGGGATAATTTGTTGACCGCAAAAGAAGGGGAATTGGAGAAGATCTTGCCTTAATAAGATTTTTTTAGGAATTTTCCACGCTGTCTTTTTTTGAAGGGCATGACGCCCTGCTTTCCATAGACCACTTCGTGCAAATCCTCAATAGCCATGAAAGCCGTAGGGTCGACTTTGAGTACGATCTCTTTCAATTCGGAAAGGTCCAAACGCTCAATGATGACAAAAATGATATCGCGGCTCTCACCGGAAAATCCTCCTTTGCCATGCATAATTGTAAGGCCGAGGCCAAGCTCATTCATGATCGCATTCGCCAGTTCTTTAGGCTTGGAAGAAATGATGAGCGCAGATTTGAGTTCATCGAGCCCGACAATCACAATATCGATCATTTTAAAGGCGACGATATAGGTCATCAGCGAGCGAAGCGCAATGTGCCAATCGTGGAAGATCCATCCGTAGGCACCAAAGATAAAGATATTGATGAACAATACCACTTGGCCGACGGTAAATCCCATTCTACGATTGATCAGGATTGCCAAGATCTCTGTACCGTCCAAACACCCCCCATGCCGGATGATGAGTCCCACTCCAATCCCCAGGATGGCCCCGCCAAACACAATGATCTCCAGTGGTTCGCCGATAAAGGCAGGAGCAGATCGCAAAATCGTCAAAAAGAGGGCAAATAGGAAGACCGCGACCAGCATATAGATCACGAAGGTGCGCCGAATGTAAGTGTAGGCCCAATAAAGGAAGGGGATGTTGAGCAAGATCATCGCATAGGAAAGGTAATTGTCCCCATATAAGCGGGAAATGATCAAAGCGATGCCCACGACGCCGCCGTCGATCAATTGATTGGGCAGCAGAAAAATCCGAATCGCGACAGCTGCTAAAAAAGATCCTAGTGCCAGCCAAAAAAATATCGACACATAATGCAAAGCGGTTTTGGCTGCGGTTTTTTGGGAAGCCGGCATAGATTGTGGAACCCTTTTTTTAGTAGAGTATCTTCTTTAAAGCGAAATGTAAAGAGCAAAGATAGGAGACGCGGGAGACGGGGCTTGAACCCGCAACTTCTGCCGTGACAGGGCAGTGCTCTAACCAATTGAACTACTCCCGCGCAATACGTGTGCCTTGGGCGCAACAGGACTCGAACCTATGACCACCTGTGTGTAAGACAGGCGCTCTACCAACTGAGCTATGCGCCCGATGCTAAAAGAAGTTACAGCTTAAAGACCACCACGATTTTTTCACAAGAGCTTTCGTGTTTCATTCCCACACTCCCTCGGCGAAAAAATATTTCTTAACTTCTCTTCGTAGGATTTAATTTAAATTTTAATTTTTTTATTACATTTTTTTAGAATAA
>CAJCIW010000166.1 GCA_903970455.1 Verrucomicrobiota bacterium
AAAAAAAGAAAAAACTTTTACTTGGAAGGAAAATCACTGGCTTGAATCCATAGAGGTGAAAGACGGACAGAAGAAACTGCTTTTTAAGAAAAGATACGATTACGATCGTTTTGGGAATCCCATCCTTGAAGAATTTACAGGCGATTTAACCGGAATGGGACAACTTGAAACCTATACGACAAAAAGGGTGTTTTCGGAAGATGGCCGCCATCTTCTTCTGCGCGAAGAAACAGAAGACGGCAAAATCGTATCCTTCACCTATCTTTCTGAGACAAATCTCGTCACTTCAAAACTCACCTGGGATAAAGAAAAAATTATCCTCCGAGAATTTTCCGATTACGACGACTGCAACAATCTCATTCAGACAATCGTCGATGATGGAAAAAGCGTGGATCAACGCGATTTAACAGGAGTCACGGAAAGAAAAATCACCCGTTATCAATTGAGGCAGCAGCCTCCATTCTTGCACATGATCGAATGGATTGAGGAAAAATATCTCGAGGACGGCCAGGAAAAACTCTTAAAGCGCACGCATCTTGAATACGACCCATACGGCAATGTCAAGCAAGAAGAAATCTACGATCCCGATGGCCGTCATGTGTATACGCTCTTCAAAGAATACAACGAAAGAGGGACTTTAGTTTCAGAAACCAATGCGATAGGACAAAAAAAAGTCTACGGCGATGATGCTCGAGGGCGTGTGACCTCAGCCACCAATTTCTCCAATAGAATCGCAAAAACTCTGCGTTACGATGCTCAGGGCCGTCTTCGCGAGCAGACCGAAAAAGGAGACGATGGCCTCGCCCATTCCACATTCTTTAATTACGACCTTCATGATCGCCTCATCCAAAAAATTGATCCCTTCGAAAACAATACCCAATACGCCTACGATCTTCTTGTCAACAAAGTCACGAGAACTGACTTTCCTTCGATTAGTTCGCCAAATGATGAACCCGCTTCTGTCACTACTCACGCCATCTATGATGCCCTGGGAAATGAAATTTCCAAAACCGATGCGAATGGCCATACAACCCTATACCGTTACAACGCCTATGGATCCCCCACAGAAATTACCCGTCCGGATGGAAGCAAGGAGCTCTTCCGCTATGAAAAAAACAGCATGCTTGCGACCCATACCGATCCAGATGGCCTGACCATTGCCTACACGCACGACGTCCTCGGAAGAGTTTTGTCTAAAACGTATCACTTTCAAGACGAGATCATTGCAATAGAGAAGTTTACATACAGCGGCTTTCATCTGCTGACAGAAACCGACAAAGAAGGCTACGTCACAACATACACTTACGACGGCGCCGGCAGAAAAATTCAAGAAGAGCGTTGCGACAGGGTAGTGGAATTTCATTACAATGCCCTTGGACAACTTACAACAGTTCGCAAGCAAAATCAGAATAACACACTGCTCGTCCATTATCATCGCGACCTACTTGACCGCGTCTTGGAAGAAACTAAAACGGATGCCTTTGGCACTCCACTGTATAAAATCGGTTATACATATGATCTAGATGGCCAAATCAGAACCATTACGCGTTCTATTAAAGGAAAAGAGGCAATCGAGACATCGACTTACGACTCATTCGAGCGTTTGACCGAACACAAAGACGCCTTAGGGTTTGTGAACCGCACGATTTACGATGAAAATCATCAAAACCCCCTTGGCCAAAAAGTCTTGAAAATCGCCCAAATCGATCCCCAAGGCACCACAACAATGAAAACTTACGATGCTCTTTCTCGTCTCGTTGGAAAAGAGATTTTAAATCCTCATGGGAAAACCATTTCTGCTCTGGAAAAAATCTACGACCCTGTTGGCAACCTTACCTCCGATCGAGAACACATCTATAAGAATGACCAGTTTCAAAATGCTCAAACCATACAATACACCTATAGCCTAACCAACCAAATAAACACCTTAACAAGAGCCTACGGCACCAAAGACGCGAGAACCACAACATATACCTATTATCTCTCAGGTAAAGTCGCCACCAAAACACTTCCCGACGGCATCGTACTGTCTTATGCCTATCATCCTCTAGGTTTCCTAAGCAGATTGGATTCTTCCGATGACGCCATTCAGCATTGCTTTAAACGCAATCTATTAGGTCATCTTTTAACCGCTACCGATGAAAAGCATCACTTTTCGATTAACCGAAAAGTCGATCCTTTTGGCAATGTGATCCATGAAGAATTCCCATGCGGCCTTACCGTTAAAAAAAATTACGATGCGTTCGATCGTCCCACTTTGGTTAAAATCGACAACGTCGGTGAAATTGTTTACAACTACGATCCCTTGTTCCTAAAAAGTGTGGTCCGTTGTACTGAAAATGGGGAAGCGCTTTATTCCCACTACTATGATGAATATGACTTGAATGGAAATCTCATAGCAGAGAGCCTCATTGGAAATTCAGGCCAGTTGACTTATACCCGAGATTTAAACAATCAAAGAACTGCCATCATCAGCCCGTATTTCTCTCAAATGTGTTCGTATGATGCCAATGGCAACCTCCTTCGCAGCATCTTGGATAGTATTGAACATCGCTATAGTTACGATGATCTTTTCCAGCTTACCTCTGAAAACTCACTTCTTTACGCCTTCGACTCCGCCTACAATAGAACCCAAAAAAATGCACTCCTCCACGAAACGAATGACCTAAACGAACTTTCAGATCACTCTTACGATCAGAACGGCAACCAATCTCTCAAAAAGACTTCTTCGGATACTTTTCTTTTAGTTCACGACCCCTTAAATCGTCTAATCGAGGCCACTTCGAACGAGAAAAAGATCCATTTTGTTTATGACCCTCTCGGAAGGCGATTAAACAAAACGGTTATTGCTAAGGATCGTAAAATTGAAGAGGAAAACTACCTCTACGACGGGCACAATGAAATCGGCGCCTTTCTCTCAAACAACACTCTCAAAAATTTGAGAATTCTCGGCGTTCCCAAACACAAACAAAACCCTGCCACGATTGCCGTCGAACTCGAAGGAAAACTCTTTGCTCCCATCCTCGATGTTCAAGGCAACATCCGCCGCCTAGTTGATGTGCAATCGAGAAGTATTGCAACCCATTATAATTTTACCGCCTTTGGCGAAGAACTAAACACAGATTTGCCTGCAAATTTAATCAACCCATGGCGATTTGCCTCGAAACGCTTCGATGCAGAGTTAGGACTTATCTATTTTGGCAAGCGTTACTATGACCCTGAAAATGGCCGTTGGCTAGAAACAGACCCTGCAGGGTTTGTCGACGGCATCAATCTCTATCAGTATGTGTTCAATAATCCATTTCGGTACGTTGATCCTGATGGGCAATTTATCCAATTCGCGATCCCTCTTCTCATATGGGGAGCAGAAATCGTTCTCCCAAGTCTTTCCTCTATGATCCTCCCAATTCTGTATACAGCTAGTACAGCAGTCATATGGTATGCAGGATATAAGGCTTATGAAGGTTTAAATTCAGGAGACGACTACTCTGGAATCGATGATTATGCAGCATACGTGAAGGGGCTTGAAGCATCTTCCGAAGAAGAAGTAAAAGAGAAAAAACCTCCTTATTCGGGAAAAGAATTGGGAAATGATCCCTCAAAATGCCCAGGAGAAGGTTTTGAATGGAAAGGAAAGGGAGAAGCGGGAAGTGGAAAAGGAAGCTGGGTTAAGGGACAAGGCAAGACAAAAGAAACTTTGTATCCAGATTTAGATCATCCTGCTCCAATTGGCCCCCATTGGGATTATGATGGACCTGAGCATCCACAGGGAGCAAGATTGTATCCAGATGGAACATGGGAGATTAAAACATGATAAAGTTTAACCGACACTGGCTAAACCATGCTCAAGCATTCGCTTATTTTCAGTATACCTTAGCAGATGCTAGCACCTTGTCGTCATTATTATTAAAAAATTTAAATTTTGAAATGGGCAGATTTTATACTCTATTACCCGATGACGCTAATCCCGATCAAATCCATGAATTCAGATTGGGCGGAATAGCTAAAGGAGTAAGAGATCAAGTCAATACTATTGTATTAAACAAAATATCGACGAATAATAGGCTATCATGTGTCTTCGATGATATAAATGACACTTTTAAACCTGAATATGAAGATGCATTGTTTTCGTCTTGCGGTTTAGTGTATGAAAAGGAGATTTACCATTTAATCACAAAAAAAACATCCTCAATTCAGAATATTAATAGTTGCTTTCGCATTTCAAATGCGATGTGGCACTCTCTATGCGTATTATCAGAAATTAGCTTGACCAAGAAAGCAGACAAGAGCCTGTCTTTGAAAGAATTAGAAAGAGTTTGTTTGAATACCGAATTGATAATAGTAGGGGCTTACGATGGAGAGGGTTATGTATTTTGGGAAAAATCGAATTAAAATCAAAAAAAGTAGCAAAACCAAGTCACTAATCCAGATGGAACACCTTGACTACCAATTAAAGAATAAGAATGAGAATCCTTTTATGAATGATGGCGATGATAATAAATTCAATTGGGGGGACACAGCACTAATAAAGAAGAATGCTCCACCCCATTTGCATCCGGGAGAAATTGTATCAATTTGCTCTGTAATAAAAATAGATCCAGATGATGTAAAAAAAGATCCTTCTCTGATTGAATCCACTTGGTTGTACACTGGGGTGTCAACTTTGACCCATATTTGAAATTTTCTCTGAGCAACAATTCCGGCAAGAAACGGTAACATCCTCCCTCTGATATTAAACCCTGTGACTCATCCCAGTTATATTCTCAGCGTCCTACGGCGCTGTTCCGATACATCGAGATCGGCTCAAGAAGAGCCGCTCTCGATGTATCGGGCTTTGTTGATGCAGTATTTTGTAGGGGAGGATATTGAAAATTCTCTTCTAAGGAAATTTTTTTGACTCTGTTAAAACAATCATGCAGAATGGCTCGTCTTAATTTTAGGAGAGGAGCTCTATGAATATTCCATCACGAGATTGGCGTAAGCGAAGCCATCGTCTTTGCGAGAGTCGCGATGAATTCAAAGCGAGAAATCGCGAGAAAGCAGAAAAAATTAAAGCACTAGAGGGTAAAGCATTAGATCTTGAGCACAGTAGA
>CAJCIW010000167.1 GCA_903970455.1 Verrucomicrobiota bacterium
CAATACTAACATAAATAACCCATATTATGCATCTACGCAAAGGTAAAGCAGAACTTTCTGTGATGGAAGCTGTCGATAATCTCTCCCACATGGCAGAAGTGGATGTGAATACCCCTCAAGAATCTGAAAAGCCCCTCGAGCTGACGGAAGAACAGCTCGCAGACAGAATGCACCTTCTTTCCTGGCATGATCCAGAATATCACAAGTACAATCAGGATAGAATTCGAGAGACATTTCAGGCGCTCTACAAATATTTAAATGATCTTTACGAAAAGGACAAGGGGCAGCTTAGAGATGAAGAAACGCAAAGAGGCATCCAGGCGATGATGCTCCTGGCAGGGGAGGCGGCCCAAAAGATCGACAATTTCACCGACATCTTCAAGCAAGAGGGGGAAAGCGTCACCGCGCTCAAGGAATATAAAGAGCTGCAGCAATTTTATCTCACCAAAGTCGTCCAACGGTTCCAAAAGAGCGTCGAATCGGAAGAAAAGTGGCAAGAAGAGTGGGGAGCTGGCGTCGGGGAAGAGAAGATCGGCGTGCAAAAGGGGGGGCTCAAAAATTTGGAGTCGGTCCGCCAGGATAAAGAATATGAACTGTTTTTTTTACGCAATGAATCGGGCCACCCTTTTTTCAACCGATCCCTTTTGCACCATATCCAATTAATTGGACAATTCGATTTCATGCTCCGCGATATGACGCGCGAAAATCCTTTTTTACGCATCCCGACGATCCTCGACAGGGATGCCCACTCCTCTGCAAAAGAAGTCCTCCAGCTCGTTTCACCCTACATTGGCGAGTATTTCAAAGAGGCATTGAAATTCAAAAAGATTTCCTTCGTTGTCGAGATCAATAAGGCTTTGATGGCTTTAATGCTTGCCGGTAATCCCCGCAACCTCATGCAGACGGCAGCAGGGAAATGTTGTTTAAATTATTATACTGACTTCCATAGTTATTTGCGCAGCGCCCTTCAATCGAAAGAATACTTGCGTTTTATTGCCAATCCTCCCGACCTTTCAGAGCATTTTCTCCATACTCTGGTCAATTTGACCCACATGCTTTCCGCCTCTTTCTTCTTGAGAGGGATCTCCAAAAAAGACATGACCGCCTTCATCCATATGCTTATCGAAAAGGGGGGAAAGGAAACCATCGAACAAAAACCCACAGGATCACCCTTGTCTTTCTGGAACACTCTTTTGGACCAGGACAACGATATTCGCCGTACATTGAAGCAATACCCGAATGGACCGCTGATGACGACGCTTCGGCTTTTCAGCAAAGAGAGGCAGCTGACAGGCTTTGACCCTCTTTCCCAGGAAGATTTTCCCGGTTTGCTGTACACGATTACAGGCGATGATTTGCATATCAGCTGCATTAAGCTGCCATCGCCCACTTTCCAGCAGGCGATCGATTCTGCGCACCCTACGGAAGAGTTTCGCGGCTTTCTCCGTTCGATCGGATCGCAGAAACGGAACCAGCGCTATCTGCTCATCAATCTCCAGGACCGCACCTCCAGCCATGAACTACCCCGCTGCATGGCCATCGAAGAAGTGCAAAAAATTGAGGAATTTACTGATACGCTGATGGTTGTCACGCTTCCGAAAAATGCTGATTTTTACCTTCAATCGGGCGATTATCTCGACCTTAACGATGCCAACGAGTTCAAGCGACAGTTAAAAGAGCAGATCGCCAGCGCTGAGCAGTGTGGTTTTTACCTCCCTCCTGGGATCGACAAAAAGGGGATTCTGAAATTCACGGATGAGGCGTTAGACACCATCCATCACCTCTTTTTCGGTGACAAAGGTAACCTGGTCCATAAAAATCGCCTCGATTTCATCGAGATTTTCTATCTGCTCTTCATATTGAAGCTGATCGAAGATTTTAAACCGGATATCTTAAGCTTCACTTGTAAAGATGGGATCGATACCGGCGCCGCAGCTAGCACCACATTTTTTGCTTTCCTCAGGATGATGAACTCCCCCTCCAAATGGTCGATAGATGAGAAAGACTTCGTGTTGTGGATGCTCTATTCCCCAGCCCTTTCTGTACGGGAGCGCGCCATCGATAACCAGCGCGTAAACCGGATGGTCAGTGCGCTATCCGTCATCAATGCCGAGCTTGAAGCTCATTATCAAGAGACTGTAAACGCATGCCGCAAGCTCTATAAGCTTGCTTTCTTCAAAGGCCTCACCTTCCAAGAGGCTGAGTAATTTATACCGCACTCCGTCGGTCTGCAAAAATGACCCTTCTCGCTTGCGACCACTTCACTGCGTCCAATGGACTTTATACCAATCGCAGTAAATAACTTCCTATTTGAGCTGCGTGAAAGCGCCGAAATATGAAGTTATTTGCTGCGATTGGTATTAGTTCTGAACGTTCCGCTTCGATTTTCTTTGCCTCAGAGTCCAAATTCACAAAGTTTTCCTCCTCTCGATATACCTCTTTTCGCTGAATTTAAATTAATTTTATTATTATATAAATCCAGTGCTCCATCTCTCCCTGATGATGTCCTGAGGTAATTATTTTTTTTATTAGGAATATAACGTCGAATTAGTTATAATATCTATAACATAATTTTAAAATAATGTTGTTTTAGAATTAAACCGCTTTTTTCATAACTAATGGAGATCAAGTTAATTTTCCATAAAAAATATCATTGAGGTTTATATGAGTTTTGTACACTTTCACGGTACTCAGGTTCCACAATCTACTAGAATCAAAGAAGACCTGCTTCTTTCAAATGATCACTTAAACACGATCAACCGTTGCTTAAAAACCCATGCCATGGGTGGGGAGAAAGTAGATAAGGATTTAACCGCCCTTGACATTGATAGAATTGCCTGTATTTACAATCAAAATGTCAATTACATTAATTATCAATGCAAAAATTTCAAGTTTTTTAATAATTACTTCCAAACGTTTGAACAGTATCACAATTCTCATTCTAATCTTAATCTAACTGACGCGCGCGACAACTACGAAGATTTGAAGACGATAGAATATGTAAAATTCTTAGATAATTGGGATGAAGTTCGTCAGTTGGCTCAAGCGGGATTTCTTCATCTAAATTTGAAAGGGAAAATTGAAAAAGCGATTCAACGTGTTGTTGCGCTAGATTTGTATCCTGCAGATGTATTTCCCGCATTAGATATTCCATTAGAGAAGGATTTGATTTATGCATACGATAGTAATTTTGGTTTCAATCCTCGACCTGAGCTACGGCGTCTAGACTATAAATCAAAATTAAAAAATCTTATGCACACAAAAGAGCTTCTGCGTGAAAGTTCCTCAACTTCCAGTAAATCCTCTTCTGACCAAACAGTTACGACGGAAAGCAGCCAGACTCTTGTCGAAACTTCTAAGACTCCACCTACCACTATTTCTGCTCATATCGAATGTGATGTTATAAACGGGGTTCTGGGAATCTGCCACGAACCTTCTTGGATCGAGCAGCCTGTTCTTTTTTCCCGAAGCGAAAAAGGTTGGTCAGGCCAAATTCCCGTGGGCATAGATTTTAAATTCGTGATCGTTGAAAACGCAAAAGTCACTCAATGGGAGATAGGATTAAACCGCTGTCTTACGGCTGAAAATCCTTCTATTTTCTTGAGTGCCGATCAAGTCAAATTCGGTTAATTTAAACTCAAATCTTCCGGTATCATCGAAAGGGTGGCATACTTGCCACCCATTTCTCGAAGGATATTCTGCCAGATCTTTTCCGGGGGAGTCTCGAAGACGTGCTTTGCGCTTCCCGGATGCAAGAACCAGTTTCCGCTTAAGAATTCCCTTTCCAATTGACCCGCGCCCCACCCGCAGTAGCCGAAGCAGAGGCGGACTGCGGGCCCGTTCCCATCGCTTACAGCTTCTTGGAGGAACTGCAGGTCTCCCCCCAAATAGACCCCCTCGCAGAGTTTCAGGGTCTGATCGGGAAGAGTGTCTGAGGAATGCAACAGCATCATTTGGTTGGGCTGGATCGGCCCGCCGGCGCGGATTTGGACATTCGGGTTGGTGAATTCTTTCGAGTTGATGATCTCCTCGGGGAGTTCCACTTCCAGGTTCTTATTGATGATCAAGCCAAAAGAGCCGGCGGCGCTATGCTCGCAGACGACCACGACGCTGCGGAAATAGATTCCCGTATCGAAATCAGGACTAGCGAGGAGAAAGGAGCCTTTCGTCAAGTGTGTATAAGGGATTGATTCCATAGTTTCTATTTAAGGGTCGTTTCGGGCATCCATGAGTTGTTGGTTATAGAGTCTTAAATTGTCTGAAAGTTCTTCAGACATCCGCAGGAGCTCGCGGAAATCTTTGAGAAATTGGTCGTCGCTCAAAATTTCTTCTTTTTTCGGGCTGCGCTCGGCCCGTTCGATTAAGGTAGAAAGCCGTTCCATCGACACATTGATATCGCTGACTTCACTTTCGAAATACTTTTTAAATCCTTGAGGAGTGTCCAACGCATTGATCTGGGTGATTTTTTGCAAGCGCTGACGCTGCCAGCTCTTGTTCTGATAGAATAAGAGGCCGTAGTTGTTGATGTCGCTCATCAAAGTGTCGATTTTGCTCAGGACAGAGTTTAAATGGAGATAGAAATTCTCGTCTGTGACGAGTTTTCCCAAGGTTCCTTTCCCATCGGCGATCTCCTCTGTGATCAATTGAATGTTATGCGATGCGCTCTTCAAGTTTTTTATCATACAGCCGGCGTTGACAAACACCTCGCCCTGCTTCAATTGGGTAATGGCATCATGCACATCATGTAAAGTGGTCGTGAATTGATTGAGAGCAGTTTTTGCATCACCCAGAATCCCTTCCTGGTTGATGGTGTGGACGGCGCATTGGATCTCGTCCATTGCTCCGCCAAAAGAGCGCACGGCATCGCCCATGTCTTCCCCATTGTTTTGGATCCAGCAGGAGAGTTGTTGGAAGGTCTTTTGCATATCCGAGGCGAGATTGCTGATTTCAGTGAAGGCGCGCTCAAGGGGGTCGACCGATTCAGCATAAATCGGTTGCCCATCGTAGATTAATCGGGGAACAACCCCTTTAGGCGGGACTTTGGGAATGATCGCAATCGATTTTTCCCCAAGCAATCCTGATGTCTGAATGGTCACCTCATCGGTGTCGTAGACTTTAACGCTCGAATCGACTTTGAGCACGAGCTGATAATAATAGATCTCTCCAATCACATCGGCAATCGGTTTTAGACGGGCATTGGGAATCGGTTCGATAGCGAACACCTCACCCACGGGTTTTCCGGCGAACAAGACCCGTGTTCCGATGTTGATCTGGTTGACGTTGGAGAAACGGACATACAATGTCTCTTTCGCATTGCCCACGGTGGGCTTGAGAAATAGGATCAACCAGATAATCACAGCGCAGGCAGCGATGACAAAGACGCCGATTAGCATGTTCTTGGTCTGTTCACCCATGGTGGTTTTTCTCCTTAAGCTTTCTGGGATCAATAGAAATCGTCGCGTAGAACTTTTTGATTAGGGGATCATCGATCTGGATAAAATGAGCCGGATCGGCGATATGGGCGATTTTACCATCCCGGATCAATGCCAATCTATCTCCTACATAGAGTGCTGAAAACATGTCATGCGTCACAACGACGCTTGTCGCTTTAAGCTCTTCTTTTGTTTTCACGATCAGCTCATTGATCTGCATCCCGATGATCGGGTCTAGCCCTGTCGTAGGTTCGTCATACAGAATGATTTTTGGCCGGTAGACGATGAGCCGCGCCAGGGCAGCTCTTTTGCGCATCCCGCCGGATAGCTCCGAAGGCATTTTATTTTGCGTCCCTTGTAGTCCAACGAGTTCAAGGGCATGGTCGACCCTATCCGAGATCTCTTGTTTCCTCAATTTTTTGCCGGTTTCAGGATCGCCGTGTTGTATCAGATAGAATCCCGTGTTTTCTTCCACGTCCATCGAATCGAACAAAGCGGCGCCCTGAAAGAGCATCCCCATGTCTTGCACGGCTTTAAATAATTCAGGACCCGATAAATCGGTGATCCGGATCTCATTGATATCTACCGTCCCTTTATCAGGTTTCATCAGACCAATGATGTGTTTCAGAAGCACGCTTTTGCCAATTCCCGAATGGCCTAGGATAACCAGCGTTTCTCCTTCTTGTATGTCCAGATTCAGACCTGCGAGCACTTGATTTTTGCCAAAACGTTTCCACAGATCCGTAATTTTTATCATTTAAACCTTGTGATTACAGCGCGGATAATATTAAGAGCAAGAGTAAGGAAAAAGTTCGTCAGCAAGATGGCAACATAGGTGACCACCACGCTGTTTGTCGTTGCCCTTCCGACTCCCGCAGCGCCTCCTGATGTGCGCAATCCCTTATAGCAGGCGATGGTCATGATCAAGATACCAAAGATGAACCCTTTGACAAGCCCTGTAAAGAAATCGAAGTATTTCACGTGGATCGGGATTGGGCTCATGTAAGTATTCGGCGCCATCCCAAAGTAATAGACGGAGATCAAATACCCTCCAAAAATCCCCATCACGATGCAAAAAACAGTCAGCAAAGGCATCATAAAAATGCCCGCAATAAACCGGGGGGCAATGAGATAGCGGTTAGGGTTGATGGCCATCGTCTGCAGGGCGTCGATCTGTTCCGTGACCAGCATCGTCCCCAGCTCAGCGCACATCGCAGCCCCGACGCGGCCCGTCACCATGAATCCCGTCAATACTGGCCCAAGCTCAGTCATCATCGCTTCGGTCACCATCAGCCCGGTGACCGAAGTCAGCCCTTTGTCTGACAATTGGTAGATCGATTGGGCGGCAAGCACAAGCCCCGTCGAAAAGCCTGTGATCGCTACGACAGGCAACGAAGCCACCCCTATATCGTAAAGCTGCTGGAAGATGAGTTTCAAACGAGGGGGCCGCTGTATGGTTGCCTTGAGAACGTTGAAAATAAGCGTCATCCATCCGCCCACAGAGATGACCATTCTAAAACGGGTCATCAAGAGCTGGCGAAAAGTATGATTGTTATTATTATTCGCTGTTTCAATTTCCATAGGGAAGAAAAAAAAGAATAAGCCTTTCCTTACCTGGATTCTATAGGAAGCCCTATTTGGGAGACTATTGTTTTTTTTTAATCCCCAAAATCAATTGGACAAGCACGTCATTGAACTTTTAGAAGGAGACCAATCGTGAACCTTTACGAAAAAGTTCTTAAAAACTACGATCTCCTGAGTAGTGGGCCTGATCGTTACCCACATCTTCTGTTTCTATAGGGGGCTACGGCTTAGCCATATG
>CAJCIW010000168.1 GCA_903970455.1 Verrucomicrobiota bacterium
GGGGATATGCCTAAATATGGGGTAGCGGTTTTTGGTTTTGATGAGAAGCAAGTTAAAAAGGATGCGGAGGAGCTCGAATTGATCACTCCCCCCTTGAAAAATTTACTCCGTTCTCAAAAACAGGGGGGCGCCGTTTTAAGGAAAGATCTATCTAAACAGATGCGTTAGATGCATACCGTGGGATGTTGAGGGGGGCCCACTCCCCATTTTGCGTATAAGCGCGGAAAAGTTCCATGATCCATTGCGTACGGGGACCCACTTTCCCGTCTCCGATGGGAAAGGAATCGATCTGGACAACAGGCATCACTTCCTTGTTGCTCGATGTGATAAAGGCTTCCTGCATCTCTTTGATCTCTTCGTATTTCAGCGGATGCATTTGGATCGGGAAGTGGGGAGCGGATAGCTTCAACACAACTTCGCGGGTGATGCCGATCAGCATTTCATCGGAGCAGCAGGTATAAAGGGTATCGTTTTTAAAGGCGAAAAAATTGCTGGTCGTCGCTTCTAAAATTTCGTCGCGCGCGTTGACGTAAAGGACCTCTTGCGCGTCGGATGCTTTTCCTTGCTGCATCGCCATGATGGCGGGGGTGTAATGTGTGGTCTTGCTCATGGGGAGGCTGCGATTTAGGCGGGTCGTCACGACTTTAATCCCCTTCGCGAAAAAATCCTTGGGATAAGTGTAAAGAGGATAGGCAAAGACAATTAAATTTCCTTCCGGATTGGGCGTGAACTGGTCTTTGCTGATACCGCCCGTCACGAGAATTTTAATGCTGGATTCACCCCTATGATGGGCGGTTTTGACGGTATGAAGAACGATCTCTTCAATCTCGGGGAGTGATTTTGGTAGGGAGAGGCCAATTTGTTGGGAGGAGTATTTTAGGCGCAGCAGATGATCCCAGAGATGAAAAGGGCGGCCATTGTAGGTGCGCAAGTAGTCAAAGATGCTGAAACCTCTCAGAATAGAAAGATCGAGAATCGAAATTTTAGCGTCTTCTTCTTTGACATATTTTCCGTTCAGGTAATACATGATTGTTTTCCTTGTCCCAAATTTCACTTTATCATAAAACAGACTCTTTCGGCATTTAAAAAATAACTTGCACGTTTTCCCTCAACCGCATATTTATTTATCTATGGCTTTGAAAGAAACGATAACCACGATGCGACAACACCTCAACGACCTTTCTCAGAACCTGGAAAAGGCAACGGGAGGCAATCGAGCCGCCGCGCAAAGAGTGCGTACGGGAACGATCCAATTTTCAAAAATCGCTAAACTGTTCCGGAAGGAATCGGTCGACGCGGAAAAGAAACCCAAAAAAAAGCGGAAAATCCGGCAACTCATGTGAGTTTTTCTCCCTTTTCTTTCATTGCTTTTTTGTAGTAAGCTTCTTCTGTTATGGGAAGTAAAGTTTCTATTTGTATTGATCATTTTAATCGACGGGGGTGGGGGGTAGGCCATTCCGACCATCCGGGCAAAGTGGAACTGATCGGCACCCTCCCAGGCGATGAGGTGTTGGCGGAGCTCCATCGTAAAAGGCGGGGGAAATCGCGGGGCACTGTGTCGGAAATTGTCGCCCCCTCTTCCTTGCGCGTTCAGCCCCGTTGCCCCCATGTTCCTCATTGTGGAGGATGCACCTGGCAGCAAATGGATTACTCCTTCCAGCTTGAAGAGAAGGAGCGTAGGGTAAAGGCGGCGTTTGCTGAGCTTATCGATGCACACACGCCTGAATGCAACCCAATCATTCCTTGCAACGAGCCTTGGGGCTATCGGAACAAGATGGAGTTTTCTTTTTCCCAAAATCGGGCAGGGGAGCGTTTTTTGGGATTGGTCCTTGCAGGAAGCAAGGGTCACGTGCTCAATTTGAAGGAATGCCATCTTGTCTCGGATTGGTTTATGCCGTTGCTGAAACACGTGCGGGTGTGGTGGGAGGAAAGTGGTCTTGCCGCTTACCGGATGAATGACACCGGTACGCTCAGAACGCTCATTGTGCGAGAGGGGAAAAGGAGCGGCGACAAACTTGTCATGTTGACTGTTTCAGGCAATCCGGCTTTTCCCCTTTCTAAAATAGAGCTAACTCGATTCATCGATGCTGTGAAGGCCTCTGTTCGGCAAGAGGAATGGGCGAGGTTGAGTATTTTTTTGCGCGTGCAGCAGATACTCAAAGGTAGCCCGACACAATTTTTTGAGATGCATCTGCATGGGCCTGACCATTTGTTGGAAAAAATGCAGATTGGGAACGCGCCGCCAAAGGAGCTGGTCTTTAAGATCAGTCCAACCTCTTTTTTTCAGCCGAATACTTTTCAGGCGGAGAAACTTTATTCCGAAGCTTTAAAGATGGTCTCTTTTCCTAAAAAACATGTCCTGGACCTCTATGCAGGCACGGCAACATTGGGGATCGCGATGGCCATTCAGGCGGAAAAAGTCACTGCCATCGAGATTAACCCTCATGCTTGCTTTGACGCCGAAAGCAATAAAGAATTGAATCACCTCAGCAATTTGGAGATTTTATGCGGAGATGTTGGCAAAAAGCTCGAAGAAATACGCAAGAGGCCCGATTTTGTTCCTCCGGATTTGATCGTCGTCGATCCCCCGCGGACAGGATTGGATTCAGTGGCATTGGACCAGCTTAAATCTTTGCGGCCTAAAGAAATTCTTTATGTGTCCTGCAATTATGAGACGCAGGCCGCCAATGTTCAAGAAATCTGTAAAGCAGGGTACCGTTTGGCCAAAATGCAGCCATTGGACCAGTTTCCCCACACTCCTCATATAGAAAATATTTGTTTGCTTGATTTCAGCGAGGTTTTCGGGCAACCTAGAGAAAGTTTCACTTTTAAATAAATTTTTTCTTTTTTAAGGATGGCATACATGAAAAAACTAGTTTCTTTTCTCGCGAGCGGAGCTTTTTTAACCGCTGCATTGCCGCTTTTTGCCGAAGAAGGGGAAGCAGCTCCAACCGCTGGCGGGGGTAATATGATTCAGACAGTGATCATGATCGGAGTCGCCCTTGTGTTCTTTTATTTTATCCTCTGGCGCCCAGAGCAAAAAAGACGGAAACAAATGGAAAAAGTGCGCAGCTCCCTCAAAAAAGGGGACCGCGTCACGGCCATGGGTATCATTGGCACCGTTGTCAAAGTCCAGGAGAATACGATCATTGTTTCTCTCTACGACGGGGCAAAAATGGAAATTCTGAAAGCAGCGATCACCGATGTGCAATCTTCTGCTGAAGAAAAAGCGGAAAAATCTGTAGAAGTAAGCGAAAAGAGCTAAATTCTTTAAAAAAAGCCGGTCAAGAGGCCGGCTTTTTTTCCAATTCTTGAACTTTTTTTCTCACAGCCAAATCTTCTTCTTGAAATCGTTGAAAAAGCAGCTGCATTTGCTCCGTTTGCTGCCGGTAGTGGTGGCGATGGTATTCAGCGATTCTGTCGAGCGTCACCCGACTGATGGCAATGCTCCGTTCCTGATTAGTTACGCTTAAATGATCCCGGCCTGCAAAGGCATGGGCTGGCCCCCGGTAGTCGTCCCCTTTGGGTTGAATGAATTCCAACTGCGTGAGAACGGCATTTTGATCTTCTTCCGGTAATTGATAGAATCTTCGGAGAAGTTCTTCGGGAGGTTTTTTCCCCTCGATTTGGGCAAAATCACTGGCCAGCGTATGCATGAGTAAATGGCGGATCGCGTGAGCGCGGCAAAGGTTCGAAGCAGAATCGAGCACTGTGTTGCCTTCGAACAGTTTTTGACCAATTGGCCAAGGATCGTGCGCTTCAAGCGGATCGAGGAGGAGATAAGTTTGATAATAGATGGCATTCCGGATATTTTCCGGCATGGCCATGAACTGCTCTTTCAAGTCGCCGGGATAATATTGAGATCCGGAAAACTGTTCGGAAGAAAGGGTTTCCGATAAGTGGATCAACGCGTCGTGTTCTACGGGAAGGAGCGAGGTTTTTGCTTCAGGAAGACCCGCTTTTACGGTTTCATTTTCACTACTGACGGATGGGAGCTGCGGATGTTGCAATTCGTCGCTTTTTGTTTCGAGTTCTTCCGGCTGTTCCCGGTGAAGTTCGGGTTGCAAAGGGATTGCGTCTAAGTCGACTTCCGATTCCAGGGCCTCGGGAGTTTGTGTGCGTTCTGAAGATTCTGATGGGTCCCTTCTTCTGCTTTCAGGCAAGGGGGGAGAGTGGGACCGATCTTGATCCCGTTCCCTTCTTCGCTGATGATGATGAGTTCTGCCGCGGAGGGGAGAAACGCTCCGGTCTCGATCAGTTTCATGCAAATGGTCTCGATAAATGGTATTCGCTTTTTTGAGAATCCCCTTATTGATCCGCTTAATTTCAATATCGTCTAGATCGATTCCCTCAGCATCGCCGATTGTTTGGCCTCTTTGGTCGACCTCTTGAACGGTGATTCGATCCCGTGTAATGCGGATCCTGACATTGACCGTTTCATGGGAACCGGCGGGAGGGATAAAGTCTTT
>CAJCIW010000169.1 GCA_903970455.1 Verrucomicrobiota bacterium
GAGGCAATCAAATGAAAATTTGGATCGTAGGCGCAGAAGGGATGCTCGGTTCCGCTTTGATGCAACGCTGTTTGAGAGAAGAACTCGATGTGGAGGGAACCTCCCGCCGCGATGCGGACGTCACTAAGTTTGAGCGTTTGACTGCCAAGGCTGAGCAGATCAAACCGACCCATGTGATCAATTGCGCTGCTTATACAGATGTCGATCGTGCAGAAAAAGAACCGGACGCGGCGTTTGCCGTCAATGCCCAAGGGGCGGAAAATGTCGCCCTAGCCGCCCGCGCTGCCGGTGCACGCCTCGTCCATATCTCCACCGACTACGTCTTTCATGGAACAGGAACTGAGCCTTATCGGGAAGAAGATCTTTGCGCACCTGCAAACCAATACGGAAAAAGCAAGTGGGAAGGGGAGAAAAAAGTTGCGGCGGCATTGCCAGAAGCCTGTATCCTTCGCACTTCATGGTTATTCGGATCGAAAGGGAAAAATTTAATTTCCTCTCTTATGAACTGGTTTCAGCAAAAAGAAGAGCTGCAAGTCGTATTCGATCAGCGAGGAAGACCGACTTACTGCCATGATCTCGCATCCGCAGCGATCGCCTTATTAAATGCCTCAGGAGTTTTTCATTTCGCTAATGATGGGGAGAGATCCCGCTATCAAATAGCCATCGACCTCCTGCAGGCCGCTAAAGAGCGGGGAATAGAACTCCGGTGCCAGCGAATCGTCCCTGTCCCGAGCGCAAAATTTCCAACCCCTGCTGCGCGCCCTTCCTATAGCGTTCTCGATACGAGCAAATTTTTTCATTTTACAAATATCAGACCGCGCCTTTGGGGCGAGGTTTTAAACGATTATTTACATACTTATGCATCTTCTTCTTAAACGCTTTCTTGTGACTGGCGGAGCAGGCTTCATCGGATCGGCTTTCATCCGTTACGGGTTAAAGCAGATTGCTCACTGCGAAAAAATTGTCAACCTTGACATCTTGACCTATGCTGCCGATTTGCGCAATCTCGCTTCCGTAGAAGGGGATCCTCGCTACCTGTTCGTCCAAGGGGACATCCGCAATGAGCCTCTCGTGGAAAGAGTTTGCATCCAACATGATATAGATGCCATTGTCCATTTTGCAGCAGAAAGCCATGTCGACAGAAGCATTTCGGCTCCCCGCGCTTTTTATGAGACAAATGTCGGCGGAACAATTTCCCTCCTCGAAGTTGTGCGCCGCCACCCCCATATTCATTTCCATCACATCTCCACAGATGAAGTCTACGGAACGCTTCCCCTGGATGGCGCCTTTTCTGAAAATTCTCCCTATCGCCCCAATTCTCCCTATTCCGCCTCGAAGGCCGCCTCCGATCATTTTGTCCGCGCTTATGCCCACACATACGGCCTTTCCACGACGATTTCCCACTGCACAAACAATTACGGCCCCTGCCAGAATGTCGAAAAATTTATTCCCCGCATGATTTCCGGCTGTCTCCACAGACAACCCCTTCCTCTATACGGTAACGGGGGCAATGTCCGCGATTGGATCTTTGTCGACGACCATTCGGAAGCCGTTTGGTCCATCCTCGAAAAGGCAACACCAGGCCAGGTGTACGATATCGGTGGTGAGTGTGAGCGGAGAAATATCGATCTGCTCCATTCTCTTCTGAACGAGTTCGCAACGCTAAGAGAGGAAGATCCCCATCAACTTATATCCCTCATCACACATGTCGACGATCGCCCCGGTCACGATTTTCGCTACGCCATTGATTGCAGCAAAATCAAACAGGAGATCGGCTGGAAACCGTTGCATGATCTATCTTCAGGCCTTCGCAAAACAATAGCCTGGTACCTCGAAAATCCAGAAAGGTTGAAACTAGCATGATCCAAAATAAAAAAATCGCCTGCATTATTCCCGCCCGATTAAAATCGACCCGTTTCCCTCGAAAAATGCTCTCCATGCTCAAAGATAAGCCCCTCCTCGAATGGGTTTGGAACAGCGCCCGCCAAGTTCCCTTCTTTGACCAGATTGTCTTCGCAATCGACGCCCCAGAGACAGCCCAGCTCATCCAAAGTTTCGGTGGAAAATACATCATGACCTCGGAAAGCTGTGCCAACGGAACAGAGCGCCTCGTCGAACTCCTTCAAAAAAACGTCATCGATGCCGACATTTGGGTTAATTGGCAGGGGGATGAACCCTTCATTAACGAACAAATGATCCTCGAACTTCTCCAAAGTTGCGATGACGACACCTGCGATATATGGACGCTCAGAAAAAAAATCACCAACCCCGACGAAGCTACGAATCCCCATTTCGCCAAACTCGTTTGTGACCACCAAGGCTTTGTCCTGTACTTCTCCCGCAGCCAAATTCCCTACTACCGCGATCCCTCCCCAACTAAGACTTTCTACAAACACGTCGGCCTCTACGCCTTCACCCCCGCCTCCCTCCGAAAAATCTCCCAACTGCCCCCGTGTGAAATCGAAAACGCCGAACAGCTCGAACAACTCCGCTTTCTCCACCATCGCCTCCGCATCCGCGCCCACGAAACCGAACACGAAGTTTTTGGCATCGACCTCCCCGAGCACCTCGCCCTTGCCGAAGCCCGCATGAATCAACAAATTTTCTCCTGATCGATTAAAAAGCTTTCCATCGCTCAACCTTTGAGGGGTATGCGATGCAGAAAATCACCGCATTGGCGGTAGACTTATAATCAGGCGCTTAAAATTTCATCAAAATGGATTTTGATCTATTGAGATTCTTTCTGTCTGTGTCAGAGTTGCTGGAAAAGTTTTCTGGCGATGGGATGCTGTTCGGGATCGATCCTGTCGAGATTCTTATCCTTTTGCCAGGTGGTTTGCCAATTGCCGGAAGATAAAAGCATGAAAGGGATAAAGACTATACCAATAGAACCTGCCCCAGAGTCCATTGGGGCGGAAGGATGCCGTTTGCTTTAGGGTGCCTCCATTACCTTGGGGAATGATCTCAAATTCTAGCCAAGCTTCACCTGGCAATTTCATTTCAGCATAGAGAAGAAGACGATGATTTTTTTCATCCGCTAATAAAACGCGCCAGAAATCGAGAGCGTCCCCGACTTTAAGCCGCGTCGGATGAGTCCTGCCTCGTCGCAGTCCAATTCCTCCCACCAATTTATCGACAAAGCCCCTGAATTTCCAAGCCCAATTCATCGCCGGCCAGCCTCTATCTCCTCCGAGAGACCAAATCCGTTTTTGCACTTCTTCGACGGGAGAAGAAAAAGGAATGATGCGTCTATCGCTCAAGATCCCGAATTTTGGCACCTGGACATAAATGGAAAGATCTGGATTTAAAGAGGAGCCGCTTAACGTGTCTTTCCAGCTTGAAGGGACCCAATCTTCTTCGATACGACTGAAAGCGAGTTG
>CAJCIW010000170.1 GCA_903970455.1 Verrucomicrobiota bacterium
AAATGGCGGGCAAGAATCCCTTGCCCACAGGCGAGATCAAGAAGATGGGGATTGGGTTTCTTTTCCATCTCAAGAATGCGGAGAACTCCGGGGAGGATCAGCTGCTGATGGTAATAATGCCCTTTTTGGCCGACAATCTTATCGTACCATTCCGAGGATGTTTCCCATGAGGTGTCGTTATTCATTAATCCCTTTCATGTTCCAGCTGTTTTTTCCAACTGGGTTTCTGGAAAAGCAAAATCACTGCAGGGGCAAAGCAGGCGATGAGGATGCAGAAGATCAGGAATGAAACGTAAAAGAGCCTATTGCCCGTGATGATTTGCGCCGGCGGGAAAAATCCGATAATGAGGGCGAAAGCGGAACTTAAGATGCCGATGCCGGAGACGATCCAAATGACAACTTTGCCTCCGGGAATTTTATAGGGGCGCTCGACGTTGGGCTTTTTATAGCGGAGCTTGATGGCAGCCGCGAAGAGCAGGATATACATGATGAGGTAGAGTTGGGCGACGATCGTCGTTAGGATCCAGAAAGCGCTGCTCACAGTAGGCATGAACACAAAGACCAGGGAAAGACAGGATACAAAGACGGCTTGGACAATCAGAAGGCGGGTTGGCATGCGATTCGGATTGACAGTGCGAAAAAAAGGGGGTAGATCTCCGCTTCTCGCAGCGGCGAGAAGGCCTTTAGTGGGCCCGATGACCCATGTACTCAACGAGCCAAAAGCTCCTGCGGCAATCAGGGCGGCGATGTAAGGAGTTGCCCATTTTAATCCGTAAGCATCGACAAAATAAGAGAACGCCTGCATCGAACCGGCGACAAGACTGATCTGCTTTTGGGGAATGACGCTGGCAATGGCTAGAACCCCCAAAATGGACATTCCGATGATGATCGCCGCGGATAAAAGGATTGCTTTGGGATAGTCTTTTCGTGGATGGCGGACCTCGCCGGCGTGGATGGCTGACATCTCCATGCCGCACAGGGAAAGAATGACGCCGGTAAAGAAAACGACCTGCTCGACCGAATTGAAATTGGGAACAAAACTCTCCCAATTAAAGCTGATTTGCATCGGATGTCCGCCGAAATACCAACTCAATCCGAGAAGAATGATGACCCCGCCGGGGACAAAAGTGCCGAAAATCACGCCTAGAGAGCTGATCAATCCGGAGATTTTCATTCCGGAAAGATTCCCGATCGTCGCGGCCCAAAAGGAAACCAGGATGATGGATATTGTATAAGGAATATTGTTCGCAAGTTCGGGGTTGAAAATGTAGGCGACCGTCGCTGCAAGAAAGGATAAAATGGTGGGATACCAAAAAGCATTTTCTACCCAAAGCAGCCAAATCGCTAAAAATCCTGTTCGATGGCCAAAAGCTTCTTTTACCCAGGCAAAGACCCCTCCGCTTTTTGGCCAGCCGGTTGCGAGTTCAGCTGCAACGAGGGAAATGGGGAGGAAGAAGATGAGGGCTGCTAAAATAAAATAGAAGATCGAAGCAAAGCCATATTCCGCATTCACCGGCCAATTTTTCACGCTGCCAATGGCTGCGACATTGATCATGGCCAGTGTAAATACACTAATGATCCGCGGGGCTTTTCTAACGTTTTCTTGCATAATTTCAGATATGTGATATTTTAGGGGTTACACATTTATGATCAATGATAAATCGCTTGCCGCATTGAAAAAAGCCCAGTGGACCCCTCGGTTCAAACGGCCTCTTTACAGGGATTATGCCTTCACATGTCTTCCCAACACGATTCAAAAATTGTTAACGGGAACAGGGGAAGAGACCTTGCAGGTTGACGCAGTTGGCAGCCAATGGGAAAAATTCCAGTGCGTGATCCTGTTTTTGGTCGATGGCTTTGGTTGGAAGTTTTTTGAAGGGTTTGCTTCCAAATACCCTTTTTTGAAACGTTTTGCCAAAGAAGGGGTCGCTTCAAAAATTTCGGCGGAATTCCCCTCAACGACAGCGGCACATGTCACAAGCATCAATACCGGCAAAGAAGTGGGAGAGACCGGCATTTACGAATGGTTTTACTATGAGCCAATTGTCGACGGGATGATCGCCCCGTTGCTTTTTTCCTACGCGGGCGACCATGAATATGGGACGCTCCTCAAAGAGGGATTTACGGGGGAGAGATTTTCCCTTTCGAGACGGTTTATCAAAAATTGGCAAAAAAAAACGTGCGCAGCATTGTGATGCAGCCTGAGAGCATTGCATATACCCCTTATTCAAAAACGATGCTTGCCGGGGCGGAAATAAGCCCCTATCTCCGGTTTATCGATGCTTTGGATAGATTGGTCGCGCTATCCAAAACTCCTTTGAAGGAACCGACCTATGTGTTTGTCTATTTCGGCGACGTCGATGCAATGGGGCATCGGCATGGGATCACCTCGCCGCAATTTGCTGATACAGTCGATTTTTTCTGGACGGCCATGGAAAATTACTTCTGGCAAAAGCTCGGCGCGATTAAAAACAGGACAGCCGTTTTATTCACATCCGATCATGGGATGACCCCTGTCGACCCCAAGACAACGATTTTAGTGAATCAAATCTGTCCAGAGCTGACGGGCATGTTAAAAAAGAATCGCGCCCGGGAACCTCTTGTGCCCGCCGGGTCTTGCCGCGATTTTTTTCTGCATATCGAGAATGCCTATCTTGAAGAAGCGCAGCGTCTCCTTAGCGGCAAACTCAAAGGGGCTGCCGACGTCGTCTTCACGGAAGAGCTGCTCTCAGAAGGGTTTTTCGGACTCAAGCGCCCATCAAAACGGCTAAAGGAGAGGATCGGCAATCTTGTCCTCCTCCCTTATGAGAATGAAAGCGTATTCTGGAAGTTCCAGAAACATCGGCTCGAGCAGCATTTTTATGCTGCACACGGGGGGCTAACCCCGGATGAGATGGAATCGATATTCTTATTCACAAAGACAGGGATGCTTTGATTTCCGGCAGCGTGAAATAGGAGTCCGCAGTCTCCCAAATTTGTTTAAAAAAAGCCCAGCCATGTCGCGGCTGGGCTTGAGAACATTAACTTCTAAGAACCTTTAGTTTTTTTCTTTTCCAGTTTGGCCATACGTTTTTCTTTCAGTGTTTTCGTTGGCTTTTTACGGTCTTCTTTCTTTTGGTCTCTTGGTTTGCTCATTTCTGGCTCCTCGCTTATGCATGGTTGGTTCAAAAATTACAATTGTACCAGTGGGAGACTTTTTTCAAAGAAAAAAAATTTAAAGTCTCGCATTGCATTAACGATGGTGCCCTCTTCCTACAGGAACATGCGCTCCAGGTGGAGGAGCCCCTCTGCCGGGTCCATGTCCATGAGGGTTGGAATGACCGTGACCTCTTCCTACAGGAACGTTTCCGGGGCCTGGAGGCAACCCGCGGCCGCCTGGTGGAATATGCCCATTTCCAACTGGCACATGGTTCCCGCCATCCATGTAGCGGTCATAGCTAGGGACGAAGGGAAACCAATTTTGATACCAAGCCCTGGGGACCTCGGCGGGATGGATATGCCCTCCTCCCACACGCACATGAGGCTCATTTCTGACAGACGGAACAGCATTTCCTGCAGGAATCCAGGAAAACAGCCGCTGATGCCAAGGCATTGCTGCCGCATCCCCAACATGATCGTGCGGAGAATTCCGGCAGCAAGAGTTAAAAAACAGCACTCCTCCGACACCGAGAATAAGCGTAGTGATAATGCCCCCGATCGGCCCCATGAAAACAAAGCTTCCGATGGAAGCGATGATCGCTCCGATGACTCCTGCGACTTTGAGCGCTGTCGCCCAGCAACTATCGCCTTCTTTAGCTTGAAGGCGTGGATTGGACTCCGCTGAAAGAGGGTCTGCGAAGCGTGGCATTGTTAAAACGGGGTTGATAGACATCTAAAACCTCTCTAATACTGTTTAACACGAATGTGATCATCCATGTTGACATTGATCAAAATGTGATCGTAAGGAGTAAACCACGAGTCATAAAGACCGAAGATAACGTGGTCGTTGACGGCCCAATTTTTCAGGACGGAGCCATCTTGAGGATTGACACACCAAACCATTTGATTTTCCAGGTAAACATGGCCCCCAAAATAATCGATATCGACAATCCAATGGGAGTAAGGTCCGAAAGCCGTTGGCCCAACGTAGAGGTTTGCTCCGACATAAGTATTGTTGGTCTTATTCGTGATGTAATAATCATACGAACTGAGCCAGCTGTAGTTCGGAGTGATGATCAAGGAATCCTGACGGCGCCAATTTCTTATCGTATAGGAATCGGAAGGAGAGACTTCCCAATGCGACCCGTCTTCCATTTCTAGGGAGCGGTTATCGGGAAGGCTCGCCAGCCAGTGGCAATTGATCGGCAAACCATAGGCAGATAACGCTATTTGCGGGCGTTGCATCATTTCGCGCGGCGCTAACATGAACTCAGGCTCGTTCGTTAGCTTGCGGCTTGCGCGTTGCAGAGTTTCAACAGCTTCGACTTGGTTTCCTTCCGCTTCTTCATTTTCACGCTGCTGCGCTCGCATGCCACGCATCCGCTCTTTTTTAGAAGGGTCCGATTCGCGGGAACCTACGGAAACACGTTGATCGGCATTGCTTTTCTCGCTTTGGATGGTCTCATCCCCGATGAGATTGGCATTTAGAAGCAGTAGCGATGCAAGAGAGGGAACGATCGTTTTAGAAAACATAGATTTGCCTTTTCATTTTGAGGTTTGGAGGCTGATATCGCATTAACCTTCTGTCGATTTTTGGGTTCTTTGGAGCCGATTTTCGATTCCTTTTGCGGGGGTTGTAAACGAAAGTTAATACAACCCCCCGCAAAAGGAATCGAAAATCGGCCAAAATAATCCCGAAAACTCCACGAAGCCTTAGTGGGATGTCAGCCTCAAGGTAGTTACAACGAGTTTCGTCGGAAAAAATAGCAAAAGAGTAGATTTTACAAATAACAAATTCGTCCTAATCGAATCTTAATCGTTTTGGTCAGCGGCGGCAATGCGTGTTGTTGCGTAGTTTTGTGCAAAGATGGCTGTTAATATGGGGCAGGAAGATGGGAGGTGAAGATTTCTGAAAAAAAATCCGCTCTATGGAAATTTATTTCCGATCTTTTGCTATTCTCGATGCTTTTGTTTAATTAAAAGATGTTTACATAACTAATTAGTTATAATTTCATCGATTTGACAAATTAAATTAAAATTACTATTATAAATATATCGGAATAGAAGGCTTTTTCTAATCCGAAGTGTCCTTTTTAGATATATATATGCTTAAGGAGGCTGCCATGCAAGCCCAACAACAAACACAAACACAAAAAACGGCAGAAGCCGTAACAAGCAAAGAAGGGCAACCCACCCTGCTTGCACACCCTGTTACACGTCTATTTAGTCATGATGATCGTGCTGAGTTCTACACTGGCAACGAAAGATTGACTTTGCAGATGAGACAGATTCAAAGAGTTCGTGAATTGCAAGAGTCCAATGATAACTTGCAGCGCCAAATTTCACGTAATGAGAAAGAGGTTGTCCATTCAGAAGATCCTCTCTCAATCTTAGCTGAAATTGAACATTGCAACATCATTATCGCCCGCAATACAGGCGAAATCATCAACATCTACGCACAAAACGAAAAACGTCTGAAACGCATTATGGAATTGGAAGCAGAAAATATCAATCTCTCACAAGAAATGAGTGATACTCAAGGCAAATTCATCACTTGCCACGATATGACTAAACGCACGAAAATCGCTGCAGAGTTCTTTGTCTCTAAAGCGCAATTCGAGAAAAATCTTGCTGAGATTCGCGAACTGAATCTTCAATAAGCTTAGCTATTAATGAAACGCCATCCGGGAAATCCGCATGGCGTTATCGTTAATTTATGCCCTGAATACGACTCCCCTTAAAAGGGCCGGTTCGCGCCCTCCATGGCGCTTCACTTCGACTCCTAACGAAAGCCAAACTTTTGGCTTTCTTTCTGAGCAAAAAAAAAGGAGGCTATTGCCTCCTTTTTGTTTGCCCTTCACCGATCTTACATCGAACCAATTTATTGATGGAATGAAGAAAATCTTTGAACTTGAGCCATTTATAAAGTTATACCCTCTGATGCCTATTTTAGAGAAAGAAGAGGCTACAGAGTGCATCGCCTATTCTTAGCCTGTCTAAAGTTGATTTCTCATTCATTGGTACTCCTTAATAGAAGTAGAACATAGACAATCTCTATTATCTCCCCATCTCATCCCAACTTTGCCCGATAACAATCGCAAAAAAGATTTACTTTGAAATCGACGACAGTGACAGAGCACCTCTTGATGATTTCCTTGAAAACCACTAGTGTATCTAGGGATTTTCAAGGAAAAATTCAACTAGACCCTTATTGAGGGGTAAAATCAATGGGGGGACAATTCTGCCAACCGATTAAGTCGAAGTGCCACCATTCAGTGGGCAGACCGATAAAGCCATGTCTTTCCATGACTTCTCTTAAAAACTCACGATTTCTGACTGCTTCATCAGACGCTCCCATGTAGTCTTGGTGAGCTTTTTCACTAAAGTCATCAAATTCAGAAGGCATTACTAATTCTTGGCCATCTTTTGTGATCAAAGTTAAATCCACAGCTGTTCCTCTTGTATGTCTTCCACCTTTTCGTGGATCACTTACATACCGTTCATCGGGCACTAATTCCCAAAATTTCCACTGCGCTGCTACAGGCCGAAATCCATCCCAAACTTTTAATCCCAACCCAGCTGTTTCAAGCTCAGTTTGAACATCACGCAACCGCAATGCAGCCTCTTTGAGTAATAGACAACAGTGGAAATTGTATACAATTTGCCCAGTAAAGTTATCTGTGGTTGCGTATTTAAGATCTACCTGGATATTGGGAACGAATGATTGAATATCCACAAGTTCAGAAGCCGCTAGTTCTTTTCCTTGTAGGTGCGTAGGGACGAGACCGATTAATGCCATAAGAATAGTCCAAAAACCTATCCATTTTCTCAATTGACATGTTGGTGTCATATGTAAAACTCCTTTTGATAAAAGAAGAGAAAATACCAAACAACTGGTTTTAGCAGCAAGGGCTTCTGTATTAAATTTAAGAGGGGTGCTTGACAATTTTCTTGAAAAATACTAATAAAATTAGTGATAATAAAGAAAAAGGGCAAGTTATATGAAGCTAGATTCTTTCTTCGCTCAATATCAGATATTTACGGTAAATGACCTCTCCCTTTGGTTGTCTCGAGAGTCTGGTTATGCTATCAACTATTCGACCCTACATAACTCTTTAGCCTATCATCAAAAGCGAAGCCACATCCTTCGTATCCGTCGAGGCTTGTATTATTCTATTCCTAAGGGAGTGACTGCAAGCTCTTATCCAGTTGATCCTTTTCTAGTTACCAGCAAGATGGCAGAGGATGCAATGTTAGGCTATCGAACAGCTCTTGATTTACATGGAAAATTGCACACTACCTCTAGCAAATTTATCTACCTCTCAAAAAAACGGGTAATGGCCCCTTTTGTTTTTAAAGACATTGAATATCAGGCAGTTTCAATTCCAATAGCACTTAAGACAACCCATAACGAGCAATTCGGCACTCAATCCATCGATCGACTAGGTCAAAGTATATTGGTTACCACTCTTGAACGTACATTAGTTGATGTTTTAGACCGTCCGCACTTATGTGGGTCTTGGGAGGAAATTTGGCTTTCTCTTGAGAGCATTGAATATCTCGATCTGGATCAGGTGTTGAAGTATGCCCTTCTTTTGGACAATGCAACCACGATTGCTAAACTTGGGTTTTTCTTAGAGACTTATCGTGAAAGACTAATGATACCTGAAAGTTATCTCGAAAACCTTTGTAAATATCGCCCTCTGAAACCGCATTACCTAGAACGTAAATCTAAACAACCTCAAAAAATGATCTCAAAATGGAATCTAATTGTTCCTTTGAGCTTGATCAATCGTGAATGGGAAGAGCCTAATGGAAATATCTAAGCAAGAGTTATTGAGAGAAGCCATAGAGACGGGCTTCCGTCCTGAAATTATGGAAAAAGTGTGGTATTTGATGGCTATTCTCGATGGTATCAGCGTACATCCCTTTTTGAAGGAACGATTAGTGTTAAAAGGAGGAACAGCACTGAACCTATTCTTCTTTGACCTTCCCCGCTTGTCTGTGGATATTGATCTGAATTATATCGGGCAACTCAATAGACAAGAAATGCTCCTTGAGCGTCCTGAGGTAGAAAAAGCTTTAGAGGCGATATTTCAGCGAGAAGGCTTAAGTATTCGACGCATCCCAGAAAAGCATGCGGGTGGGAAATGGCAGCTTCGCTATACAAGTGTGCTTGGAGGGAATGGCAATCTGGAAGTTGACCTGAATTACATGTTTAGAATGCCTTTATACGGAATACATAAAAAACGCTCACACAGCATTGGAACGAGAAAAACTAAAGAGATTCCACTTTTGGATCTCCACGAGCTTGGTGCAGGTAAGCTTTCAGCTCTATTTGGAAGACATGCTTCTCGTGATCTCTTTGATGCTCATCAACTGCTCACGAAATGTTCTTTAGACATCGAGCAACTGCGTCTTGCATGCCTTGTGTATGGAGCAATGGGAACAAAAGACTGGCGGCAGATATCGAGCGATGAGATTCACTTTGAGGAAAGCGAACTGAAAGATCAGCTCATTCCTGTACTCAGAAAACGTGCATTTCGCAATGAAGATTGGCTCAGCTGGACAAATCAATTACTAGCAGATTGTAAAACTGCGTTGACGACTCTTTTTCCTTTAAGGGAACGTGAACGAGCTTTTCTGCAAAGCTTATTTGAGCATGGAGCAATAGATGCAACACTTGCTACAGATGATCGCCACTTGATTGAGAAAATCAATACCCACCCTCTTTTACAGTGGAAAGCAAAGCTTGTTTTGGAAAACAGGCAAAAATAAAGGAAGGATAGGTTATGAAAAGTCATGCCGAGTTGACAAAGAGACAATTACAAGTGCTTCCCTATCTTCTCTCTTGTCCCACGTACGAAGAAGCTGCTCGCCAAGCTCATGTTAGTGTGAAGCAAATCTACTCCTGGCTCAAGACATCGACCTTCAAAACGGAATTAGATAGAAGGCGTAACGAAATCATTGAAGAAGCTGTCAACAAGTTGAAGTATAATACAACGAGGGCTGCTGATACGTTGGTTAGCCTCCTTTCTCATTCAAATCCAATGATTCAACGTGGTGTGGCTAATGATTTGCTCAACCATGTTGCCAAGTTCATTGAGCTACATGAAATTGAAGAACGGATTCAATTGCTGGAGGCAAAAGTAAAATCATGAGTCAGAAGCAACGGTTGAAACAACTGGAAAAAAAGACTCATGGTCAATTCTTAGCCTTCTTTGTAGTACCACGTGGACTTGATAATAGAAAAGAAATTGAGTTACAGCTATGGGATGACTATGTGAAGAATGGAGGCAAAGAGACAGCGACACCTGCTTTTCTTCCCCACTCCACGGACCATTACGGCTTTGTATGTTGTGTTGAAGTTGTTGTTGTTAATGACTGGCTTGTTAAAAACTCCAACCCTCGGCTGAATTTGGGTCCCATCTGACTGCGGGACTCTACTCAACTATCTTTCCATGGCCCTCCTTAAATAGAAGCGGTTCTTTCTTGTTCCAATGAAAAAGAGAAGGAGGAAGAGAGAGTGATTTT
>CAJCIW010000171.1 GCA_903970455.1 Verrucomicrobiota bacterium
TAATAAAAATTAATAATCAACTTTAATTAATTAATGGTAATTAGGAGAAATACTTAAACACTTGGCAGGCAAAGGCCGCGATAAGACCGGAGCCGGGAAGTGTGAGCACCCAAGCGATGCCCATCTTGTTCCAAGTTGACCAGCGGACTTTAGAGAACCCTTCGGCGACCCCAACTCCTGTGACGCTGCCGACGATCATATGCGTGGAGCTGATCGGCATCCCTAAAAAACTCGCCGTGAGAATCACGCAGGATGCGCTCGTTTCCGCGGCAAAACCGTGAATCGGCTTGAGCTTTGTGATCTCAAACCCCACTGTGCGTATAATCCGAAAACCTCCGGAAGCCGTCCCGATCCCCATGACGATCGCGCATGCGCCGATGACCCAAAAAGGAATGTGCGTTGTGGTGACCATCCCTGCAGAAAACAACCCGAGAGTAATGATACCCATGCTCTTTTGCGCATCGTTGAGCCCATGCGATAAAGCGACCAAACTCGCCGAAGCGATTTGAAGATGGCCGAACGCCCGCTCGTTATGTTTAAAAACCTTCCATTTGAGCAAAACATGAAGGCCTCGCAAAACCAAAAAACCGAGCAAAAACCCTGCGATGGGAGAAAGGACCATGGGGATCACGACTTTGTAGCAAACCCCTTTCCATAATATCGTATCATACCCTTCGCGCACCCAGGAAGCGCCCACCAAACCTCCTACCAGCGCATAGGATGAGCTGCTGGGTATCCCAAAGTACCATGTGAGAATATTCCACACGATCGCCCCCATCAGCGCAGCCAAGATCGCAACCTGTGTGGCACTATGAAGGTCGACAAGCCCCGTTGTGATCGTTTTAGCCACACCGCTGATCTGCGTGGCTCCGACCATGTTCAAAAATGAGGCGAGGACGATTGCTGTCAATGGGGCTAAAACGCGGGTGGCGATGACTGTGGAAACTACATTGGCCGCATCGTGAAAACCGTTCGTATAGTCGAAAAGAAGACCGAGAATGATGATCAGGATCACTAAATCAAATGGAGAAAAGCTCATATAATCCCCCTATACCATTACGAAGGTATTAAGTGAAGTGGTGGACGTAAATAAACGAAAGTTGCAAAGTCGAGTTAAAACGGGGGTCCCATGTTTAGGATCATTCACCTCTTACTTTTATCTCTTGTATCTACGATGGGTTTTTGCGCCGAACTCGACCATCAGCCTCCCAACGCTAAAGGACTCCAGGTTGTCCCTGTGGATCCGACGCCGGATCCAGACCACGTGAATACGAGAATTCTCTACCCAAAAAAGAATGAATTGAAAAAATCTTCGCCTGTCAAAGGGCAAATCAAGTTAGAGGGAATTGCCCTCGGCGTCGACACGGACCAGCCAAGAAAACATGAGATTTGGAATGATTCAGAAGGGCAAAGTCTGCATATCTTTATCGACAATCAGCCCTATTTTGCCGTAGACGAGGCGTTGATCGACGCTCTGGACGACGTGCAAGATTATTTCGACCAGACAGCCGAATTTCAAATTCCTTTCAAATTACAACCGGGAATGCATGTGATCAGGACGTTTCCGGTGCGCTCCTATAATGAAAGCATAAAGTCTGCGGGAGCATTCGCAGCAAGCACGTTTTATTTCCAGGAAACCAAGGAAAATTCCAAAATCGATTTGTCGCAGCCCTACCTCACTTATAATGAACCGCAGGGAGAATACGACTACGACAGAAAAAACCTTCAACCGATCCTTCTTGACTTCTACCTGACCAATTGCGAGCTATCGAAAGATGGCTACAAAGTTCGCCTTACCATCGATAACGATAACCAGCGCATTCTTACCTCCTGGCAGCCCTATTACATTTACGGCCTGAAAAAAGGGCAGCACCAAGTCCGCTTGGAACTTCTCGATCCTCAGAACAACTACGTGGCCAGCCCTTTCAACGATATCACCAGGACTATCGTGATTAAGTAACTATCATTTCTATGGTATGGAAATTTAGTGTTGTTGTCACTGTTTCCCTATTGGAAAAATGATAAATTAAAGAAACGATAAAAAGGATCAAGAAAATAAAAAACAGAACTTTTGCAATCTGTGTCGAAACATTGGCTATACCTGCAAACCCAAATAATGCTGCAACAATTGCAATAATCAAAAATATGACGGCCCAAGTTAACATAAAACTCCACTTTTGTTAAAAAACTCTCATTCTTCGTTAGGAAACATGTCCTTGGCATTGAGATTTTGCGAAGTCGTTGTTCCATATTGAGAATATTGATAAACTAAAGAAGCGACAAAAAGAGCCCAGAACACAACAGATACAATTCTTGCTATCTTTGTCGACTCTTTCGCTCTAGCCATGAAACCATATAATGCAGCAACAACTGAAATAACCAAAAAAAGGAACGGCCAATTAAACATAATAAACCCCACTTTTCTTCATTCTATTAATTAATCATCAATTTGTCAATGTTGTTGAAAAAAAACACCTAATTTGTGTATACAAATTCGGTATGAGCTATACCGAAAATGACTCAAAAGTTGGGAATTTGGCAAGGCGGTTGCGCAAATTTTTTGTCTGGAGCGAGCCACCATTGTGCAAGCACAAGCCGCGAGTGAAGAGAAAAAATTTGCTGCATAGCCAACGCAGCCAAAAACCAACTTTTGAGTCATTTTCGGTATATCTTCTGAAAATGGGAAAGATCTGCATCCTTATCCTTGCTTTGCTCCTTGTGAAACGTTTCTGCTATCGGCAAACAGATGGTTTTGCACTTTATAAGATCTACTCCTCCCTTTCTTACTGTTCTGATTGGGAAACCGCTTCATTGCCGTCCGATCAGCACGAACAACTCATGAAACTCTTCGACCAGCCGTTTTATTATCTTGCTAGAGGGGCCCAAGCGTACGTTTTCGCATCTGAAGATGGAAAAACCGTGATCAAGTTTATCCGCATTTATCATCTTTTGCCCCCTCTCTGGATAAGGTATTTGAATTTCCCTTTGCCGCTTCAACCCTGCAAGATCGGCAAAATGATTAGAAAACGGGAGGAATTGGCAAAAGATTTTCAAAGCTACAAGACAGCCTTTCAGGAATTAAAAAAAGAAACGGGGCTGCTCTACGTCCATCTGAATAAGACGAACGATTTGAAAAAAAAGGTTGTAATCCATGACAACATAGGAATAGCCTATGAGATCGATCTCGACGAGATGGAATTCATCGTCCAGAAGAAAGCTTCTCTCCTCTATCCTTCGATCGAACATATCGTCGCAACAGAAGGAATCGAAACTGCAAAGATGGCGATCACGTCTTTAATCGATCTTCTTAAGTCGCGGCGCCAGAAAGGGATTTACGATAAAGACCCGGATTTAAATACCAATTTCGGGTTTATCGATAAAACCGCGGTCCAGATCGATATCGGCCGGTTTAGCAAGGGAAGCAAACTCCCCCAAGACCGCGATGACATCTTTCTAATCACAGATAGTTTCCGCCAATGGCTCGACCAGAAATACCCCCCCTTGTCCGCCCACCTGCTTCAAGAAATAGGGAAGATATGAAGAAACTGGGCGTGTTTTTGCTCTTGAACCTGGGTTTAGTATTTCTTCTGATCCCTATTCCGAAAAGAAATAAAACCTTTTCTCTAGAGGCCATCAGCGCCAAACTCCCCTTTCAGCTCTCCTGGGAAGGAAGGGCGCAAAACGAGAAAGAAAAAGAAGAGACAGAAAGGGCACTCTCCCAATCCTACCGGTTTTTAGGGGGCGGTGGGCAGTGTTTTTCTTTTGTGAGCGAAGATGGAAAATACGTGATCAAATTCTTTAAGCAAAAGGCATTCCCCCCTCCTCAATCGGTGTCGTTGAAAAAAACGGATCCTAAAAGAGATCGGGTTTTTTCCGCATTCAGACTCAGTTTCGATCTTCTTTCTGAAGAAACAGGACTGCTTTATATCCATTTAAATCCTACCCAACATCTCCATAAAACCGTTTTATTTTCCGATATCTCCGGAAAAGAACATCTTCTAAATCTCGATCAGCTCCAGTTCGTCGTTCAAAAAAAGGCGGAATTGGCAAATGGCCATATCGATGCCCTTGTAGCTAGCAACGATGTCGATGGGGCAAAAGAGGCAATCGATCAATTACTCTCCTTATCCATGCGGCTCCATGAGAAGGGTGTCCGTAACCGAGACCCGAATTTTCGAAGCAATTATGGATTTGTGGATGGTAGGCCGATCGTTGTCGATGTGGGGAGGATGGCCTCGACAGAAAAATGCGCAAAGGAAGACCTGCGCCGCTTCACAGAAAAATTTCGCATCTACCTTGCTAAGGAGCATCCAGAACTATTAGAATACTTCGATCTTGTATGCAAAAAAAATATCTGATCCTACCCCTGGTTGTCCTTTTCTATTTTACTTCCCGCTTTTGCGAGGAAAAAACGGACGGCTTTTCCGTTGGACTGATCCATTCTGGACTCATCTTTAATCCCGCATGGGAGACCGAGCCTCCTTCCCCGGAGACAAAAGGGGAGCTTGACCGGGTGTTCTCGCAAAAATTTCATTATTTGGCATTTGGAGGGCAAAGTTTTGCGTTTCTTTCTGAAGACGGCAACTACGTGATCAAATTTTTCAAATTCCGCCTTTTTCGCCAGCCCCACCATTTCCTACTCACCCACCCGCTTCCCAGCATCGCAGAATTATCCCGCCTCCGTAAACTCGACAGGGCCCTTTTTAAACTTCATCGCGATTTTACGAGTTATAAAATCGCTTATGAAGAACTTCAGGAAGAAGCTGGCCTGCTTTATCTTCACCTCAACAAAGGGAATGACCTCAAGAGAACGGTCCGGATCATCGATAAAATCGGGATCGAACATGAGATCGATTTGGACAATATCGAATTTGCCATCCAAAGAAAAGCGGAGCCTATTTTTCCCCGGATCAACGCATCCATGGCAAAGGGAGATCTTGCCGCCGCCAAACAATCTCTTCACGCCATCATCCAGGCGATAGTGAATCGCAGTCAAAAAGGGGTGTTCGACGAAGATCCGCGCCTTTACAATAATTTAGGGTTCGTCGGCCAAAAAGCGATATTCATCGACATTGGAAGATTTGTCCGCAATCCTTCCCTAAAAGACCTTGCGGTTTACCTTGACGACTTAAAACGAATTACCGATAAAAGTCTGCGCCCCTGGCTTAAGGAGAACCACCCGGAGCTCCTCCTCTGCCTCGATGAAGAAATCGAGCTTATAAGAAAATCATGAAAAAAAAATCGATCATCGTTGCCGCAGTCGCTCTTTTTTCTGCCTCACTTTTGACGGAAAGGGTTTACTATTGCCAAAACAGGGGCTTCCGGCTTTCTAAAATTGTTTCCTCGCAACCTTCCATCGATTGCCCGCCGCCCGCCAGCGTCGATCCGATCCTCGATCAGCCTTTCCGCTTTCTTGGAGCCGGAGGGACATCGTTTGTATTCTTGGGAGAGGATGGAAAGACCATTCTTAAAGTGTTCAAACACCACCAGCTTTTTTTTAAGCATTCTCTTTTCCATCTTGCCTTTCCCGGAGTCTGCGACGCGTGGCGCATCCAGAAAATTCTTTTCCGGGAAAACGAACACCGGCATAAGCGGCATTCCTTCTTTTTTGATAGCTGCAGCCTCGCTTACCAGGCACTTAAAGAAGAAACGGGGCTCATTTACCTCACCTTAAGTCCGAACAAGCATTTCGAGCGTCAAATCACGCTCTACGATGCCTGGGGAATTCCCCATTCGTTCGACTTAAGCCAAACAGAGTTTGCTTTGCAAAGGAGGGCAAAGCTGCTGTTTCCCTATTTCAAACAGTTGATCGAACAGGGACGGCAAGAGGAAGCGGAAAAAGGGATCGATGCGTTGATTTCCCTCATTGTGCTCCGCTGCAAAAAAGGGATTGGGGACCGGGATCCCAATCTGAGAATCAATTTCGGCTTCCTCGAAGGGAAAGCGATCGAATTCGATCTCGGATCTTATTATTCCGATCCCTCTTTAAAGACCCCTTTCAAGACGGCTACAGAAGTGTTTTTCATGACGTTTGCGTTGCAAAAGTGGCTCGAAAAGCAATCTCCGGAACTATATCTGACAAAGATGAGCAAGACTGCGCGAAAGGGGCGAATCTTCGTCGACTACCTGAGGAATGAGCGCGGGGCGACTGCTGTTGCGCCGTTTTCTCCGCGAGCCCGGGCCGGCGCTACCGTCTCCGTCCCACTGAGCTGGTCCGAGCTCAACTTGCCCGAGCGCCCGGTATTCCATGTCTCCGACTTCGCCAATTGGAAAAACCGGCTCAAACAAGATCCCTGGAGGAACCTTCCCACATGGAAGCAAAAGATTGATGTGGAGAAATCA
>CAJCIW010000172.1 GCA_903970455.1 Verrucomicrobiota bacterium
GGCTCCTTCTGCCCGAACAATGGGAATCGCAGGTTCGGCGGTGAGCATTTGCGTGAAGGGGTGCCAGATCAGTTCCTGATCACGCTCTGAAAGGCTTTTTGTTTTGAGTAAGCGTGGACGGTTTTTGAGTTCCATAGTGGCTCCTGGTTGATTCTTGCAAGGCAAGGCACTTGAGAAAATTTGAGAATGGCCTCTTCTGTCTCTTGGCAGGGGCTTCCGTTAAAAATGATTCCTTTGATCTTAAGCGAACGGCCATGCATCGCTTCAACAGTCAGCAGAGTATGATTGATGTTGCCGACATAATGGCGTGAGACGAGGATCCATTCACACTCCCACTGCGCAAAGAGATCGATCGCCAGGGTGTTCAGGTTAAGAGGAACAAAGAGGCCGCCGCACCCTTCGATGATGAGAGGGCGAGTAGATTGGGGGAGAACAATTTTATTCGGATCGATGGTGATGTGTTCGAGTTTTGCGGCATGATGAGGGGAGCGGGGCGCGGTGAATGCATAGGCTTCAGGGTGTGTACGGCAGTCCGGAACGAGTTTTTCGATGGTTTTACGATCGAAGTCAGTTCCGCATTGCACGGGCTTCCAGTAATCGGCCTCAAGAGCGTGGGTTAATAGAGAACAAACAACCGTCTTACCTACATCAGTCCCTATTCCTGCGACGAGTATTTTTCTCATTGGCCGCTCCATTTTTCTATTCTTTCCATACAGGTTTGCACATCGGCTCTTGTGTTGAAACTGTGGAGCGTCAACCGCAACTGCTCTTTTCCTTTAGGCACTGTGGGACTCAAAATCGGGCGGACATCGATTCCATGATGCATCAGATAGTAAGAAAGGAGTTTCGCTTGTGAATTTCCGGGCGCGGGGATCGGTTGGATGTGGGATGAGAATTGAAATTGCCGGCAGAGAGCGGCGACATGTTCTCTTTCTCTCTGCATCCCAGGAAACCGTTCATAGCTGCAAGCTATCGCAGCGAGAAGGGGCAGGGGAGGGGCTGTGGTGTAGATGAGCGGGCGTGCAAGGTTAAGCAGCTTTTTTTTAAGAAGAGAGGAACCTAAAACGACTGCGCCATGGACCCCCAGCGCTTTTCCGAAAGCGCACATACAGGCAAAGACTCGTTCTTGCAAATGTTTCTCTGCGGCAAGGCCCTGACCTTGGGGACCAAGAATGCCGACGGCATGCGCTTCATCGACGATGAGCTGCGCTCCATATTTTTCGCAAAGGGGAACGAGTTCTGACAGAGGGGCTTTGCCGCCGCTCATGGAATAGAGAGATTCGACGATGACGAAGCACCGCTTTTTGTTTTTTAGGCGCGTTTCAAGATGCGCGAGGTCGTTATGGCGAAAATAAAAGAGTTGGGCCTTGGATAGTTTCATTCCATCGTGGATGGAGGCATGGACATCGCGGTCGGCAATCAGTGTGTCTTCCCCGGAAAACAGAGAGGAAAGCATACCGAGATTGGCTATGTAACCGCAGTTGAAAAGCGTGGCCGATGCAAATCCGTGAAATTGCGCAATTTTTTCTTCCAGCTCTTCAAAAAAACGGTGGTTGCCGGTAAGCAATCGGGAGCCGGTCGATCCGACTTTGTTGCTTAAGGATGGGCACCATTTTTCCCACTTGTCGATGATGGCCTCCCGAAAAGGGGGATCGCGCGAGAGGCCCAAATAATCGTTTGAGGTTAAATCGATTAAATTCTCACGCTGCTTTAAAGAGCGTAACGCGCCGTTCCTAAGGATTCTTTCGAGCATAAGCCGGCCGTTTTTTTAGTCCGAATAATCGAAACATCTCTTCATCGCGGCTCACAGAAGGGTTGTCGACGGTGAGCAATTTTTCGCCAAACCACAGGGAATTGGCGCCAGCGAGAAAGCAGAGGGCTTGCTGTTCCCAGGAGAGCTTGATGCGGCCTGCGGAAAGGCGCAACATGGCCTGCGGCATGAGGATGCGAGCAGCAGCGATGGTGCGCAGGACTTCCCAAAAATCGAGCGGCTTATTCTCGCTGTACGGGGTTCCGGGAACCGGGTGCAATTGGTTGATTGGCACAGATTCGGGATGAGAGGGTTGCGTGCATAACGTATGCAAGAAGGAGATCCGATCTTCTTCCGATTCGCCAAGGCCAAGGATGCCGCCGCAGCAGACACTGATCTGCGTCTTACGGACGATTTCCAAAGTCTGCAATCGCTCATCGAAAGTACGCGTCGTGATGACTTGAGGATAGTAGGCGCGCGAAGTGTCGATGTTATGATTGTAGGCGTACAAGCCGGCCGCCTCCAGCTTTTGCGCTTGGGAGGCATTGAGCGATCCCAGAGTGCAGCAGACTTCGACGCCCATGGCGGCGAGTTCAGAGACCATGTGGAGAATGGAATCGAAGGCTGCGCCGTCGCGCACTTTTTTCCAAGCGGCTCCAAGACAAACACGTGTTGCGCCTTGCTCGATGGCGGCTTGCCCTTTCGCTTTGACTTCTTCCGATGTCATCATGGGCTCTGGTTTTATACTTGTCGTATAACGTGATGATTGCGCGCAGTATTTGCAGTCTTCGGGACAGCCGCCCGTTTTGACGGAGATCAAAGTGCAAATCTGCATTTCGACAGGGTCATGAAATTCTCTATGGGTTTTGCTTGCCCGGATCAGAAGTTCGAAGAGCGGCTTTTTATAGAGCTCTTGGACTTCTTGCAGGCTCCAATCGTTGCGGATGAGTGTTTGCATGTTCTTTTCCTTAAAAATCACGACTATTAAGGCATGGGAAGGCAAGAAATGGCAAGAGGTGTGAAAGGGATAAATAAACTACTTTATGGGTTAAGTAATTTAAATGATGGTTTAAAAAAACGGAATTTCCTAGAATGAGATTAACAACTCTACTCTAGTTGATGAAGTCTACGTTCGAGGTGGAAAAAACGATGCTCTCAGCGCTCCTAGGCAGTAAAAACATCGAAAAAATCCTCTATTTTCTTTTGATCAATGAAAGAGGATACGGCACACAGCTGCACCGGTTTCTCAATACCCCTTTGACGCCGATTCAAAAAGGGTTTGATAAACTGGAGAGGGCCGGGGTCCTCCAGAGCGTTTATGAAGGGAAGACTCGTTTTTACCGGTTTAATCCGGTGTATCCGTTGAAACAGGAATTGGAGCAGTTTTTGCGGAAAGGGTACGAATTGCTGCCGCCTCAAGAAAAGCGGTTGTATCACATCTCCGATGCCCATCCTTCCAGCCGGGCTCCATTAACTTTTAAACAGGCGCAAGATGCGCTTCTTCTGTGTTGGAATCGTCTAAAAGCCGTCAAAATGTTGATGATTAACGCCAAGCTTCATCGGGAGGCTGAGATTAAAAGGGGAAAAGGGGATGTCTGTGTCAGTGAAGAAGGCCCATCCGTTCTTTTGTTCCAAGAAAATGGCCACTGGCAGGTGGAAAATGGGAACGAGATCCAATTCAGCAACGTGCTTCGCTGGTCGCTCGATGTGTCGAGCGGGACGATCAGCCTTGAACACCTCCGCCCCAGTGCGGCTAAGCCGATCTTTCTCTTTCATCTTAAGGCCAAGAGGGAAACTCTAATAGCTTCAATCGATTCCCATCTTTGCGGTTCCGATGCGTACTTCGGCCAGGTAGAGCTCGGCCCCCACTTCCTCCAGCTCAGCTGGAGAATAGTCGGGCCGAAAAAAAATGATCGGATCGAGTGCCTATATCTATAGGTCTGCCTTCTCGTTTTCGTTACTGAGTTGTTCAAGTTTATCGTAAAGATCAGGCAGGGAAACTCCAAGAGCATTTGGGGAAGTGCGCCCTGAGAGGCTGTTCATCCCTGACATTCTTAGGCTCCGTTGATATTTTTTTGGAAGTTCTGAAGTTTGAATCACTTTATGATAAAGTTCACCCCATAAGTCGACGGCATAGACGAGTTCTTGTGGACTAAAAGTGCGGTTATTCCTTGCACAATGAATGATATAATCGCGGATCCTTTGCAGACGGGTATTGCAGGCATTCAGCTGATCAGGAAGCAAAATGCGCCGTTTGGCATTCATCGGGAGCAAATGATTCAGCTCCCCATTGATCAAATGGGGCGACACTGTTTTTTCAACCTTGATGTGATGCCCTCCCTCATCAACACTTTCCCTATCGGGGAGGAGTTCTTCTGCCTCACGATCTTCATAATGGATTTTCAAATGTTTTAAGTTGCTGATGATACTGAGAATGTCCCATTGCCAAACAAGGTTGTACAATTGGGCGATTTCTTCGGGGCTTAATTTTTCAGTGGTTCTCGGATCTTTATCAAGATACGGTAGATCGATGGCGGAAGGAAATTTTTCTATCTCCCCAGGTGTTAGAGGGGGATCGATCCGGATGGGCATGCAATCTTCCACATCGAAAAATGTGGACCCTTCAAAATTATTTCCATCTCTGAGACCGACGGCAAGCGCGAAGATCGTCATCTTAGTGTAATCGAGAAGGGATGCAGTCGCCTCTTTTTTTAAAAAGGGCTGGATGATTCCTACGACTGCTTCCGCCGTTTTTTTGCCCGATGAAGGTAAATAGACTTTTTCATTTCCGTTCCAAAGTTCTTCGACTGTCTCCTCGACATCGTCCATTGTCTCGTCCGCATCGATTGAATCAGGGTGCTTGATGGGAATATTCAAGACGGCGCAGAACATTCCTGAGATCATGTGTTTGCTGAGACCTAGAGTATGGGCAAACTGGCGTGCCATCGTTTCCATCGCAGCGCGTTTGCGGCCGATCTTGAAGACGGCGACATTTTCAAATTGCCCCTTCTTCTCCTCGACAGGCTTTTGGAAAAAATAAGTTCCTGTCGTCGCATTAGCGATCCGCAATGAACCGTCGCTCAATGTTGGGATCAATGAGAGGATTGTCTCTTGGGCTGCTTTATCGGCATCCGTCACATGGAGGTAGGAAAGGAGTTTGGCAGCTTTTTCTTGGTCGCCGGCTCGGATCGCCTCGAGAGTTTGAGCAAAGACCGCGCCGATTTTTTCGTGGGCGGGTATGTTCGTTGTTTGAACGTATTGTTCTAATCTGTCAGTTGTTTTTGTGTTTAAATAAATCGTCATAGTTTAGTTTGTTTGAGGGTGTCTTTTGGCAATGCAGGACGCGGCAAGGTATGCCGATGTCCACGCGTTTTGAAAATTGAATCCGCCGGTGACGCCGTCGATATCGAGGAGTTCTCCAGCGAAAAAGAGGTTGGGAATCAGGCGGCTTTCGAACGATCTGAAATTGATTTCGCTCAAGGCAACGCCGCCGGATGTGACAAATTCTTGTTTATAAATGGTCTTGCCGTCTTGGAAAAAAGAGGAGCGGGTTAGGCTGGAAGCAAGAAGGGAAAGCTCTTTCTTTGGCAAGTGCCCGATCGGCTGGCCCAAGGCAATCCCGCTCAATTGAAGGAATCTTTTCCACAAGTTCATGGGAAGATGAAAAGGATTTTCACCTTCAAGAGTCTTTTTCGGGTTTTGCTCTTTGATCTGATTTAATAAATCAAAAGCCTTTTCTGGATTGTAGTCGGGGATCCAGTTGATGAAAATTTCGGTGCGGTAATTGCAGGCATGCAGCTCGCGGGCCGCCCACGCAGAGAGTTTGAGCGCCGCCGGGCCGCTGAAGCCCCAGTGGGTAATCAAGAGCGGGCCCCGCTGCTTCAAATTTTTTATAGAAATTTCGGCGTCATCAACCACGATGCCGGCAAGATCATTGAGTTGCGAAGAGGGAACGTTGAAAGTAAACAAAGAGGGGACTGGGGGAGTGATCGTATGCCCAAAAGAGGCCGCCAGCTCATAACCGATCGGGCTGCTTCCCGTAGCGAGCAGGAGGTATCGGCATTCGACCGGTTCCCGATTCTCGATGTCAACACGGAATCCGTGCTCCGTTTTTTCGATTCCCCGGACGCATTGCTCGAGGCGGATCTCCACGCCTGAATTTTTAGCAGAGGACAACAAGCAATCGATGATGGTCGAAGATTGATCGGAAACGGGAAACATGCGCCCGTCTTCTTCCGTTTTCAATGTCACTCCATGTTTGTCAAACCAGGCGATCGTATCCTGCGGTTGAAAGGCATGAAAAGGACCAAGGAGTTCTTTGTTCCCACGTGGATAGTTGCCGGCGAGTTTTTTAGGTTCGAATTGCGCATGGGTCACATTGCAGCGCCCCCCTCCCGAAATGCGGACTTTCGAGAGGAGCTGCCTCGTTTTTTCCAGCACGACGATATCCACCCCCTTTCCTTTTTCAGCGCAAATCGCAGAAGCAAAAATGCCGGCGGCCCCGCCGCCGATAATGACTAGCATAATTTGAAAAAATTGGTTAAAATGGGCATTATTTTAGACAATGCCGGGGAAAAAAGCCATTATTATTCGAATGATAAAAAAATAGTTGATGATCTTTTGGTGTACCCATATATCTTTTATATAGAACAAGGCGTCTCCCATGCTGCGGAAATTTCTTTTGCCTTTCCTTTCATTTTTAGGAGCTTTGATAGCTCTTTTAGTTGTTTTTTGGAGCCAAAAAAAGGCGCCTGTTCCTGCCATCCCTTATCCAGCGCCCCAATCTCCTTACGTCCATGCTGTTTATGGAGCCGGAATCATTGAGGCTTCTACGGAAAACATTGCGATCGGAACTCCTTTTATCGAACTCATCACGGATATCTATTGCGTCGAAGGGGACAGGGTCAAAACAGGCGACCCTCTTCTGAAACTCGATACCCGTCTTTTAGAGGCGCAAAAGATCACAGCGCAAAGTCAGCTTCAAGCGGCTGTTGTGAACTATGAAAATCAGAGAACGCAGTTTTCCTTTTATCAGCAGGTTAAAGATAAAAGGGCTGTGAGCAAGCAGGCGTATGAATCAGTTTATTACGCGATGAAAGAGGCGGAGCAACAAGTCAAAGTTGCTGAAGCGCAGCTGAATCAAGTCGTTGTCGACATCGAGCGTTCTACCGTACGCGCACCTGTCGATGGAGAGATTTTGCAGGTCAATGCGCATATCGGCGAGATTTACTCTAACAACTCCTACAATACAACCCAGCCTTATGTGAATCTGCAAACGGCATTGATCTTTATGGGAACCGTTTCTCCCTTGCAAATGAGGATCGATATCGATGAAGAAGATGCGTGGCGTTTTAAACCCGGCGCTTCTGCGACAGCTTTTGTCCGCGGAAATGCCAACATCCATTTTCCCATGAAGTTTGTCCGGATCGAGCCTTACATCATTCCTAAGACCTCATTAACGGGAGAAACGATCGAAAGGATAGATACTCGTGTTCTTCAAGTTCTCTACCGTTTCGAAAAAGGGGATCTTCCCATTTATGCTGGTCAGCTTTTGGATGTTTATATTGAAGCAGAACCGAACCCGATTGGGCAGGCAAAAATATCCAAGAAAACGGTTAATATTGAGAAGGAAACAGAAAGGAGCGAGGTCTTCTTCGGCCCATGAAGCTTTTTCATTTTACCATTTTTTTAATTCTCTCCGGATGCATGGTCGGGCCCAATTACAAACAGCCTGAAGTAGCGGTGCCGTCGGAATTTGAAGAAGTGGACGGGTCTGTTTCTGTTGCCGATGAAGAGCTCTGCCAATGGTGGAAGCAATTTGAAGATCCGTTGCTCGATGCTTTTATGGAAGAAGTTTACCAAGCCAATTATGATCTAAAAATTGCCTTGGAGAATGTGATCCAGGCTCGTGCGCAATATACGATCCAGGGGTCTTATCTTTGGCCTGAAATCGATCTCAATGCGACCGCTGTCCGCTCCCGTTTCAGTCAAACGTTGTTGTCTTCAAACACGGTAATGTCGACAGCAACCGGAACATCTCCAAGCAGCAGCATCACAACCGGCTCAACAGGTTCTCCACTTGGTCCTCCCATTCAAAATTTTTTCCAAGTCGGGTTTGACGCGATTTGGGAACTCGATATTTGGGGGAAATTCCGGAGGGGAAAGCAAGCTGCCTATGATCTTTGGGAGGCGAGCCGGGATACGGCGCAGAATGTGATGATCACCGTGCTCAGCGAAACAGCCCGCGATTACGTTGCCATCCGGGCGTTGCAATCTCAGATCGATCTCTTGGAGGAAAAAATTTGGGCGGAGGAAGAAGAGCTCTCCCTCGCTCGAGTCCTCTTTGAAGCAGGGTTGGACAATTTTATCCAAGTGGAAAGTTTTGTCTCGGCTTTAGAAACCGATAAAGCAGCATTGCCCGTTTTACACACCTCTTTAAAACAGACCATTTATGCCCTGGCAATTCTTTTAGGCAGACAGCCCGAAGGCCTCGCAGCGGAGTTTGAAAAACGGGCGCCCATTCCATCGGGAATTCAAAAAGTGCCAGCTGGCCTTCCTTCGGAACTTTTACGCAGGAGGCCGGATGTGAGGGCTGCGGAAAGGCAACTTGCTGCAGCAACGGAAGAGATCGGCGTTGCCGTTGCCAACCTCTTTCCCCACATTACGCTGACAGGGAATGGATATGGATTTGAAAGCAGCAAGCAGAATAAATGGCTCCTCGGGAAAAGCCGGTATTGGAGTATCGGCCCTACCTTGAATTGGGATCTGATCGATTTTGGAAGGACGCGTGCGCAGATCGCCATTGCCAATTCGGAACAGAGGCAAGCTTTGAGCAGCTATGAACAAACTGTTATTTCTTCTCTTCAGGACGTGGAAGGAGCGCTCGTCGCTTACTTCGAGGAGGAAAAACGACAGGGAGCTTTTGAAGACCAAGTGGATGCAGAGCGGTGCTCTTACGAGCTAAATGAAGATCTCTTTCAAGCGGGTTTAATCGACGATATTCAGGTCTTGCAAGCCTATACCACCCTTCTTTCCTCGCAGATCAATCTCGTACAAAGTGAGCAAGCTTTGACGAGCGATCTCATCGCCCTTTACAAAGCCTTGGGAGGGGATTGGTATTAATGTATCTGGTGGCTTTGAAAATGCTGATCGGGGACAAACTCAAATACATCGGCCTTGTGGTGGGATTGAGTTTTGCGTCTTTCATCATCTCTCAGCAGGGTGGGATTTTTTTGGGGATCATGAAACGCACCTATAGTTTTATCACAGATGCCTCGCAGGCCAATATTTGGGTGATGGACCCCACGGTCCAATTCGTAGACGATGTGAAAGGAATGAAAGAGACTGTGCTCTATCGGATCCGCAGTATCGACCAGGTGGATTGGGCAGTCCCCATGTACAAGGGATTGATTCCAGCGCGATTGCATAATGGGATTTATCAAACGTGCATCCTTGTTGGGATCGATGATGCGACGCTGATCGGAGGACCGCCCAAAATGCTCGAAGGCAACATTTCCGATTTGCGTTTCCCCGATGCAGTCTTTGTCAACAAAGTGGGAGCGGAAACAAAATTGGCTTTTACAGGACCTAATGGAGAAACGATCCCTTTACGGGTCGGAGATGTGATGGAACTCAACGACCGGCGTGCCTATGTGGCCGGTATTTGCGACACATCGCGCACCTTTCAATCGCAGCCTGTCGTTTACACGACTTTTAAAAATGCCACCATTTATTCCCCCCTTGTGAGAGACGATCTTTCTTTTGTTCTCGTCAAATCCAAACCGGGACTCGATCCGGAAAAAGTGTGCGAAATCATCCGTACCACGACCGGTTATGCTGCCTATACCACATGGGGTTTTCAAAAATTGACCATGATCTACTATGCCAAATACACAGGCATTGTCGTCAATTTTGCCTTTGCGATTATCTTAGGCTTTATCATCGGCATGGCGATCGCTGGCCAAACCTTCTTTAATTTTACAGTCGACAATCTTCCCTATTTTGGAACATTCAAGGCGATGGGGGCTGACAACGCCCTTTTAGTGAGAATGGTGATTCTACAATCACTGCTGGTCGGCGCGATCGGGTGGGGAATAGGGATCGGCGTCGCAGCCCTTTTCGGATGGTCTATGCGCTTTACCGAACTCTCCTTCAGTTTGCCCTGGTGGCTCTATCTTCTCAGCGCTTTTGCGCTGTTGTTCATTTGTTTTGTGGCCGCGTTGTTCAGCGTCGTGAAAGTGATGCGCGTAGACCCAGCCATTGTATTTAAGAGTTAGTTAGTTATGGAAATAGCGGTAGCATGTAAAAACATCAAAAAGACTTACGGGGCAGGGACAACCAAAGTCGAAGCCTTGCGCGGCATTGATTTGGAGGTCAAAAGAGGGGAGCTATTGATGCTCATGGGGCCTTCAGGATCGGGAAAGACGACACTGATCTCGATCATTGCCGGCATTCTCATGCAAACGGAGGGGGAGTGTCTTCTTTCCGGCATAAACGTCAACAAGATGTCCGACCTGGAAAAAACGCATTACCGCGGGAAACACATCGGATTTGTCTTTCAGGCTTTTAATTTAATTCCTATGCTGACCTGCGCAGAGAACGTGGCTGTTCCCCTTCTGATCAATGGGGGCGAAAGAAAAGAAGCGTTGGAAAAATCAAAAAAGCTGCTTGCCGATGTGGGGATCCCGGAAAAAGCCGATGTTTCACCAGCCGAGCTTTCCGGAGGTCAGCAGCAGCGGGTCGCGATTGCACGCTCTCTGATCAATCGTCCGGAATTAATTGTATGTGATGAGCCCACCAGCTTTTTGGACCATGAGACTGGTATCAAAGTGATGGAGCTTTTGCGTTCCATTGTCGCTTCCCACGAAAAAACCTTAATCGTCGTCTCCCATGACGTCCGCATCACATCGTTTGCCGACCGGATCGTCCGGGTTGAAGACGGGAAAATCATTTAGCTTTATACCAATTGCATTAAATAACTTCCTATTTGTGGGCAGCTTTCACGCAGCTCAAATGTGAAGTTATCTACTGCCATTGGTATTAACTTCTACAAGGCTTTGCAGCAGCCCTTTTTTGTCGAGCTTGGCGACCCAGCATTCGTGGTCTTGTCTGCCGTAGGAGATCCAGATGTATTTCTCGTCCCGGACATATCCGCAGGGAAAAATACACCGGATCGGCTTCCAATAAGGATTATAGTAGGTTCCTTTGTAGAAATGCTTGCCGATAATGGGTTCCGTACTCATCTTTAATAGTTGAAAAGGAGGCTCTTTTGAAAATAGATAGGCGCCCATAAAGTAATGGGTGATTCGCTTCCCACCCGTGTGTGCTGAAGCCATTTCGATCGAAGAATGAAAAAAGGCGAGATATCCTTCTTCTTCGAGCAAAGCGGGCGTGCCGCCCCGAAGGGTTCCCCAATTCCACGAGAAATAGATTTTGGATTGAGCAACGGTATCGCATACGCCGGTCCCGTCAAGGCGGGGAGAGAAGATTCTGTGGGGGTTGATGCTGTAGGCCAAAAGCATACCGCCTTGATAATCGAAGGGAACCCATGCTTTTTCACGGACTTCTCGGCTTTCTCCCTCGAACTGATTTAAAAGTTCAACAGGGTCTGCAATAAAATGTTCCCCGTCATAGTGGATTTTAGCGACAAACATTCTAAAACCGCCTTTGCTAACCTTCAGTTCGATATTATCGTCATAAACCATGTAGAGCTGATCATCAAAAGTGATCAAGCGGGCGTCTTCTGCGCGGCAAGGGGCAACAGAATATTCGTCTCTAAGGGCTAATAACTGAGGCTCGCTAATCGGCTGAAAATCTTCATTGAGGAATACCAGCCCAATTTCAGAATCGAAGGGGCTCTTACGACTGGGGATGATACGAAAACTCATCAATAAACGTCCATTCCATCGGACGATGCTCGGATTGAAGGCAAAAGGGTAATCGGGCACTTGAATTCTCTTGGTCTCTAAACAAAACTCCTGAATGGCAGACTCGAGATCGTAGGGAAGTTCGTTGGCAAAACAAAGGGGAAAGAAAAAAAATAAGGAGAAAATGTATACCGAAAATGACTCAAAAGTTGGGAATTTGGCAAGGCTGCGGATACTTTGAAAATCCCCAGTGAACATTTTCAAAGAAGAGCAGCGTTGCCAAAAACCAACTTTTGAGTCATTTTCGGTATATTTCATTTTGAAGAAACGGGAATCAAACTTTGCAGCAATTGTTTTTTGTCGAGTTTTGTAATCCAGATTTCATTGTCCTGTCTTCCGTAAGAGACCCAGATGTAATTTTCATCAACAAGGATGCCACAGGGAAAAACGCAGCGGAGCGGCCTCCATGTTTTATGATAGGGAGGGCGATAAAAACTCTCGGCGACGAGCGGCTCAGGGCTGATCGCGGTAATGGCAAAAGGAGGTTGTGCCTCGAAAGTATAAGCCCCCATCACATAATGGGCAATTTCCTTCCTGTTAGATTGCACAGTGGAAATTTTGATCCACGAGTGGAAAAAACTGATATAATGATCGCCGTCCAGGAGCGCTTGCGACCCTCCTCTTACAGCTCCCCATTTCCAAGCAATGTCATTGTTTGTTGAGCATACTGTTTCGCACATGCCGGTACCCATTAATGGGCGTAAAATACAGTGGGGCTGCTGACTGTATTCCAAAAAAAGTTCTCCGTTGTAGACAAAAGGGGTCCAGTTCTTTTCATAACGGGTATCTTTTTTTCCCTCATAATCCGAGATGCATTGAGGTTCGCTGGTGGTAAACTTTTCCCCGTCGTAAAATAATTCAACGAGGAACATGCGACGCATTTCATGATGGGTCACATTCTCCAAGATGTTGTTGTAAGCGGCAAACAAGCGCTCCCCAATCGCAATCAATCGAGGGTCCTGCAGTTTAGAGGGGAGGACAGGATTATGAAACGGGAGTTCAAAAACCTGGGGTTTGCTTATCGGTTCGAACTTTTCATTGAGAAAAACGAGGGCGAAAGGATTCGTGGACCTGTTTTTTGGATTGTAACAGCGAAAACTCATCAAAAGATTTCCTTGCCATCTCACAACGGAGGGATTAAATGCTCCAGGAAACTCTGGAAATTCGATCTGTTTGGTCTCCAAAATGAATTCCTGGGCAAAATCCTCCATATCAATCACAGGAGTTGGTGACGCCATGCTTGCCTCTTCCATATTATCAGCCAAAAAATAATCAGCGAATACACAATTACCAGGTTCGGCTAGCAGAATCTGACTTGAAAGAAAAAGGGAACAAATGAATTCTTTTACCATTGTTTTTCTCCAATAAATTGTATGTCTTTAATTTTAGCATTCGGATAATAGTCGAAGGGGAAGACTTCATAGAGTTTTTTAAGATCACATTCAAAAGGGCGTTCTCCTCCCATTTCCATTGCTTCTTCCACAGAAGAGGCATACTGGAAGTCGGGGCGGTTAGTCCCGTAATAATAATCGCAGTATTTGAACAACGGCTCGCTGCTTGACATCATAAACAAGCGGGCAGGTATGCCATAGGCTTCTGCGATGACGATCCCGTGCAGAGAACTGGAAATCACAAAACGGCTATCTAGGATTTTTTCCACAATTTCTTTCCATGGATCTGTCGAATAAACGACATTGTCCCATTCCTCTTTTAGAAAATGTTGCTCTTCAGAAAAATGGGGAATGATCAGGTAATCGTAACTGGGCTTTTCTTTTCTTTTAAATTCCGGAAAAAAATAGGGGAATAAAAGAGCAGGGTCTCCATAGATTTCAGGAGAAACGATCTTAAAATGATCCCACAGGAATTTTCGGGTCAGAGGACCGCGTACGGACCGAATGTCCAATTTTTTGAATTTATAACCTTTTCCATCGGTCGGCTTATTGTTCGTTCCTGTGCCCCAAAGCACGTCGTTGTCATTGGCAAAGTAGAGCAAAGATCCGATGGCAAGCAGCTTTTTTTCAGGTTTTTGTCCCTTTTTGTAGATCCTTACAGGGCTTCCTACAATTCTATCTACGAGTTGGTAAGCAATGATATCGCCAAAGTTTTCAAAAACACGACCGTGCCATTTTTCATCCCAGTGATAAAGGGGAAGACCTTCATTGCGCACCTCTTGAGCACATTGAACAGCAGAAGTGATCGATGATAAGAGAAAGAGAAAAAGGGGAGTGATCTTAAAGTGTTGCATCTTTTGGAAAA
>CAJCIW010000173.1 GCA_903970455.1 Verrucomicrobiota bacterium
CGCCGCGTAGGTTGGTTGACTATTGAAGGGCCGCGACTTTATAAAAATCGATCGGCGTAATAACGCGAGCATCCGTCATTTTCGATTGCCGATCTTTGCTTCCTTTTCCAAAGACGACGAAGGTATTGAAAAATACAAAAAAGAACGTGAACAGATTAAACAGCGGTACCAAAAAAAAGATTTCCTAAATAGAACACTCCAAAAACTTCCTTCCCAATAAATAGTCTTTCCTATTGGAAAAAAACCCTCTTTCTTTCATGCTTTTTCTCTAATAACCTGATATGAAATCAACTCAAAACTCAGGTTAATATGAGAAAAAAGGGAAGTTTCACGCTGCTCGAGGTCATTATAGGGGTTTTCCTTTTGGGGATCTTGCTGACAGCTCTTTTCAACTGCTTTTATCAAGGAATTAAAAAAAACATTACCGCTAAGGAGCTCAAACAAACCGTTCTCAATCTCGAATTGTTCCAATTGAGATTAAAAAACATTTTTTCTTGCCTGGAGGGAGAAAATCCCCTTTGGCTGGAAAAACACCCCGATGCGTCTGGCGGAGCACTCATTGCCAGTTATAAACAGAATGTCGACCTTGACATCGACATGTGCGGCAGCCTCGAAGGAATGCTTTTTCTGAATAAGAACAAACAGATCTGTTTGGCCAGCTGGGGAGAAAATGGAAAGGGGCGGGTTGAGGTTCTGTTAGATCATGTCAACTCTTTTGAATGCAAGCTCTTCGATCCGGAAAAGGCGCAGTGGAAGGAAACATGGACCAAAAAAGAAGAAAAGAAGCCCGTCATGGCCAAAATCGACCTGAAGTGGCATAAAAAAAAGATTCCGTTTGTTTTTTTTCTCTCTGAATCGGACGAAAAAGTCACTTACCCCGCAACCCCATGAATATCTTACCGCTCATTTTTGCCTTTTTGATCATCTTCTCTTGCTTTGCGGCTACTTTTCTAAAAGAAGTGAAGAGTTTTCTTCTCGCCGAAACCGTTACGGACAGCTACGACCGAGTCGAAAGAAATTTAAAGAATTTCATCGTCAGAAAAGCGTATCACAAGCTGAAAGGAGAAACTGTGAGCTCGAATAAGGCCCCCAATCCCACCCAGCCAAAGAAAATGAAGACCTACACCTCTTATCGCTCTTTGTTTCCTCCTCAGGAACTATCGAAATTCAATCTCGCCCCCTTAGCTGCGTACAGCGGAGAATTCAAACTCCACCCTCTTTACCAGCCACTGGCTGAATTGCTTCGCATTCTTTATGGGGAAAACCTCTTTAAGCAGGGAAAAATGGAAAAAATCGAGTATCAGATTCTGGATGCGATGCTTGTCAAAGCGGGTAAAAATCCTGAGGCGGAAAGCTTGACAGAACTTAATCCCGACGACCCGGTAGTAAAAAAAATCTACTACACCATGCTGAAAGGGACCAATCAATACGCGATCCATGAAAAAGGGATTCCCCCTCTGGAAGATTTCCTCTGTATCCGAAAAGAAAGTCCCGCCATCTCATTCAGTTTTGCAAGTGGAGCATTACTGGAAGCTCTTTTCGGCCGAGAAACGAGTTCCTACATCTTTGGAGAAGAGAAAAAGAAGGCAGAGGAATCCAACAACTATTACTACCTTCCGAAAGAAGAGCTTCAAGCTTTACTCATGAAAAATCCCGCCCAATTTTCCCAATTTTCGCCTCTCGAGCCCTACATCGATTATTCAAAACAATTCAAACCGAGGACAGAAAGGGGTGGAAAAGACGAAAAGACAGGGCTCTCTGTGAAAAAATCGATATAGTATACTGAATAATGCTACCTACCCTTTGATCTTTCAAATCTGCGATGTATCGGGAGGCGGACTGTGAATGTAGTCCCTTCGCCGACCTTCGATGTGACCGAGATCGTGCCATGATGTTTTTCGATGATTGTCCTGACAATGGAAAGCCCAAGCCCGGCCCCTCCAAGTCTTCGGGAGCGAGCCTTGTCTACAGTGTAAAACCGCTCGAAAATGTGTTCAAGGTCTGCAGGAGGAATCCCGATTCCTCCATCAAAGATGGCAATCACCGCCTCTTCCCCCTCCTGATCGAGCTTCACCGTAATTTTTGCAGGAGGGTTTGAATACTTGGCTGCATTGTCGAGAATATTGATAATCGCCAGTTCTAAAATATCGGGATCGGCCGCGACGAGGATCGATTCGCTGCTTTTATCGATGTGGATCTGAGCCGTTTCATAAACGGCGCGGACAACTTGCTTGCATGTTTCCGCAAGGGAGACGAGATCACATTCCTGGAAGCGGGAATCGGGTAAATTTTCCAGGTCGGCCAACGTGAGTAAATTCTTCACGAGATTATCCATCCTTTGGCAATTGCGCACGATCTTTTCCGTGATATCGACGACCATGTCACGAGGAAGCTCGGGAAGGTCCTGGAGAGTTTCCGCAAATCCTTTGATGATGGTGATAGGCGTCCGCAATTCATGCGAGGCATTGGCGACAAAGTCTTTTCCCATTTCAAGCACTTTATAATGGCTGGATTTGTCCTGCAGGACCAGAATCGCGCCATTTCTCTGCGCTTTCGGGGCGGCGATCAAATCGAGATAGATCTTCTTCCCGTCGCCAATCGAAATCGAATCGGTAAGAACGTTGATTTTTTCCTGGCAGGCTTCCAACAGATAATGACATTTTTCGAGAAGCTCAGGAAAAGGCTTGTCGTGAACGGCGGGAAACGGTTTCCCAAGAAGCTGCCGTCGAGGAATGCCGATCATTTTGGTGCCGGTAAAATTGATGTAGCGCACATTCATTTCTGCATCGACGGCGATTACCCCTTCTCCCAGCGATTCGAGGATCGCTTCTTTCTCGTTCCGCTCATCAGTGATATTTTTAATCTGCAAACGGAGCCGGTCCGACAACGAATTCAGCGTCTGGGCCAATTTGTAAAAATCGTCTTCCTCGTCAATCGACTTACTGAGCTCGAAATGGGGGATGATCTCCTCTAGCCCGCTCTGATACGGCTTGATCGCTTTAATGATCTGACGGATTGGAAAATTGATGCGATGGAAGATCAGCCACGTCACAGAACCAAAAAACAAAAGGGCCAAAGCGCAAAATGCAAAAAACCAGACTTTGAATTGTTCTGTAAACGCTTCGACTTGGGAGAAGGGAATGGCTGTGCGCAAGATATAGCTTCTGCCATGGAGATCAAAAGCGATTTCCACAAAGGCAAGTTTCTCAGCAATAAGAGGAGACTCTCCGACGAGAAAAACTATCCTCTTCCTCAAGACCTCCGCCACTTCGGAGCGGGATAGATTCGTCAACGGTTTTTGGGCTCCGTATTCACCTCGAGATGAATCATAGAGAGTCATTCCATCTTCATCGTAAAGTGAAACAAGAAAAAAGAAATAGCCTTCAGAATTTTTTAGAAGAATGACCAGCTCCTCTTCATCCTTACCGTTTTGGATTCTATGAAGAAGGTTAAAGGAGTTCATCTCCAGATTATTGAAAACAATCCGGCTGACCGTTTTTTCGATCAAAGGAAAAGCAAAAAGGGAAAATACCAAGAAGAGGAGAATGTGGCTTAAGATGATCTTTTGGCGAAAATTCAAACCTTTCTTCATTTAAGTTCTTTTACCCGATACACCTGGAAGATATGATCGAAACCTTTGAAAGTATTCACTGGCATCTCCTCGTAAACGAACGTTTCTTTAACAAACGGTTCATTCAGTGTATCCTTTGAGATCAAAATTTCCATCCTTTTTGCTGCGCTGCATAGCCGGGCTGCCAAATTGACGTTCGATCCGATCACCGTATAATTCAAACGATTTTCGGCTCCCATATTCCCTACAAGCATCGGCCCGGTGTGAATTCCCACTCCGATCTCAATCGCCGGCTGGCCTTTGGCGGCCCGCTGTTGATTCCATTCCCGCAAATCGTCCATCATCTCCAACGCGCTGCGGATCGCCTTTACCGCGGCCTCCTTACAATCCATGGGCGCTCCAAAAAGCGCCATCGCTTCATCGCCGACATACTTGTCGATCACCCCGCTATTCCGATCGATGGTGTAAGAGATCTTTGTCATGCAGGTGTTGAGAAGTTCGATGACATCCATGGGAGACATGTTCTGAGTCAGTTGAGTAAAATCGCGGATGTCCGCAAAAAGAACAGTCACGATCTTCTCTTCTCCTCCCAAATGAACAGTGCCTTTTAAAATTTCCTGGGCGATCTCTCTGGAAACGACTTTGTTGAGGACGCCCTTGACTTTTTCTTTTTCCTGGAGGCCTTTCACCATCTCTTCGAAGGAGTGGCACAAAACGGCAATTTCATCATGATGTTTGAGAGGAGGAAGCGTGAGTTTGATTTGATCCAGGCGTCCCTCCGCGACATCTTGCGTGGCTTTGGCGAGCTGGATAATGGGCTTAGTCATCCTGCGCGAGATGCCATTGATCAAAAGAATGGCCAAAGCTAAAGCAGCAAGCCCGGCGATGTGAATATTCAGTAAAATCGATTTGCCAACCTGCTCACTGCCCGCCTCAAGATCGCGCAAAAAGGCAAATTCTTTTTTTTCAGGGTTGAGAAGGAAAACATGCAGATCGACATCGGGAAAGGGCTGCAAATTGAGGTAGTAGTAATTTTCCCCATTCCACCAAACAATCCCCGACTTGTTATTCAGCATTTCCGAAAAAGGAAGTTCGATTTGAGAGCGTGAATGGAGCTTTTCTCCATTCATTCCAAAAACACTCAAAGGAGCGCCCATGTAGAGTACGGCCGCCTCTTGAACCGCAAGCACAAGCTTCTGCAGCCAAACATCGGCATCGCTGGCAACTGTCAATAATCCCGTCTTTTCCCTTCCTTGTGACTTTATCCCCAAACGCACCGTGTTCCCCAAGAATACATGATCAGAGACAGGGGAAGGAACCACGGCAATGGAAGAACCTATTGCTGAAGTTGAGGATTTGGGAGGGTGCTCAGAGAAATAATGGGTATCTTCGAACAGCTGAGAGGAAAACAGCACATCCCTCGCATTCACTCCGAGTCCGACGTTGTTGCGTAATGAATAAAGCGCCGAGGCCAAAGGCGTGGGGAAAGCGAGCAATTGATTGCCAAAAATCCCACTGTCAAAAAGAGCGATCATTCCCCAGATCATGCTGATTTGCGTATAGCGCAGCGCGTATTCCTCGAGGTTTTGCGTCATCCCTTTTTCTGCCGATGCGAAACTCATGAGGGGCTCTTCAGGGATTTCACTCAAAATCCCCCCTTGCGCCGCTTCAGCCTGTTGCATTTTCGCTAAAACTTCCTCGACAGTGAACTTAGGTGGCATTAATTTTCCATTCCGGAGCAGCTCCCTCCCCCTTCGGAAAGCGGCAATGAACGGGTCGATTTCGAGAACATAACCTGCAGCCCAATTCACAGGAATCGGCGGCCACGATCTGTTATCCCCATCCTCCAATACGGGCGCAGAGCCGGGATCCGCCGACGCCATTTCTTTTGCCTCAAACAATAAAAAAGCAACGGGCACTCCCCCATCAGCCTGCTCGACAATTTCGCTCTCGTCAGCCTGAGAAGAGATCGTATAGGGCACTTTCACCCCCATGTAAGGCTCGGGATGGGTATTCAGATCGCCCAGATAGACCCAACACAGATCGGGATCAATCTCTATCCGATACGAACAAGAGAGGGTAGAAAGCTGAGGAACAATGGCTGCCGTTGTTATCCCTTCATTTGTATTTTGAATGAAGTCGATCCATTTATATTCAAAAAGAAGATCTGCCGCATCCCCCCAAGTTCCATTTTTGATATTGCTCTCGGTCGGCCCGAATCGCAACACTTGAGGCTTGAACGTGGAGATATTGGTCAATATCGCGTCGATCTTCACTTGATTGTCAGCAAGTACGGAGGCCAGAAAACTTTGCAGATCGACTCTTCTCTTTTCGCCTAAATCCAGAATCTTTGCACGCACCGAAACCTGGGCCTTGGCCAACTCCCGCTTCATCACGTAGTTTTCTAAAAAAGCCGAGCATACCGCAACGATGACAAATAGCCCGCTGATGATTAAAAATAGGCGATAGCGCACGCTCATGGCAAAAAACCACTTAAACAATCTTACGCTATACTATTTTTTCTAAGGGGCTGTCTATGATTTCCGTTGTTTGTGACGGAGTCAAAAAATGTTTATAACAAATTTAAATTGAGTATGCCTTGAGAGGTCTTTAGGAGTTCTTCGACTTTTCCCCTCATCGATTCGGCTTTCTCAATGTTTGGCTGAGCTTTTTGAATCTCTTCCTGGCAATTTAATACTGTCTTTAGATTAGAAACGAGAAGCCCGACTAGGCCGCTATCCGCTTTTTCAGAAAATTCTGCAATCACTGCTTTTGCCTCATCTTGTGCTGCTCCTCGGCTTACCAAGGTCATGAGCATAAGAACAGCTTCACCGAGAAGAATACTATCTAAACCCTCTTTGTTCTTCATGACGATTTGAATCATCTCTATGGTTTCTTTTTGAGCCCGGTTTTTGTCGAAAAGGGATTCAATCGAACGAAAAGCATGAGGGATGAAGCGGGGATCTTTTTTAGCAAGTTCGCAGACCAAAAAGTAGTTGTCGCTATGCATTCTATTTCCATTGGTGAGAATTTTACAAATATCGAACATCTGCCTCACTGGAATGGACCTACTTTCCAACAACTTTGCCACCGCTTCGGGCTGGGCATGGAGAAGGGAATGCATCAAGGAAAAAGTCTCTTGATCTTCCTTTTTCTTTAAGAATCCCATTTTTAACAAAGATTCTGGATCTTCTTGCGTCTTATCCACTAGATGCAACATGAGTTCAACCATGTTAAGAGGCTGGTTTGGCTCGTTGCCTAACAGGGAGAGGGCGTCTTTAGCCTCTTTGTAAGCATGTCCCTGATAAACCAGGAATGAAAACCAATCGATCCCAGCAATTTTATTGTCACGATGTGCATCCTGAATAAAAATTTTAGCGACTTCAGCCAGTTCTTTATAGGAATTTTGGACAAAATGTTGGATCTTCCCCATTTCGACGAGCTGACCTAGGTATTGGTGTGTGAGAGTATCCATCAGACATTTAATTCCAACCTTCAATATGACATCATTTGTTTTAGCAAACAAAGGAAGCAAATTAGCTTTTCTGGGAGGCGCCATTCCCTGAAGAATTAAATCTTTGTAGAGAATAAATGAAGTGT
>CAJCIW010000174.1 GCA_903970455.1 Verrucomicrobiota bacterium
AGGGGCGTAATCGCTCAGGTATTGGATTTGGATCTCCTGATTGGCGGTGAGGACGATCGGGCGGTTGGAGATCGTGTGCGGGGAGATCGGCGTGATGACGACCGCTTCAATTTCGGGGCTGATGATTGGCCCGCCTGCGGCAAGGGAATAGGCTGTAGATCCATTGGGAGTGGCCACGATGATCCCATCGGCCTCGAAAGTGTTGACGTAGAGGCCGTCGACATGGATGGCGATCTCGACAAGGCTTGGGTTCCTCCCGCGATGGATGACGATATCATTGATGGCAAAGCAGCGGTCTCCATGCAGCGATTCTCCTTGAATGATCACCCGTTCATGGATTTTATAGGCGCCCTGGATCAAATCTTGAAGGCTGGGGTAAATGTCGGCAATCGGGACATCAGCCATGAAGCCGAGGTGGCCAAGGTTGATGCCTAGCATGGCCGCATCGAGGTTTTCATATTTGTGGGCGAGGCGGAGCATGGTGCCGTCGCCGCCCATCGTGATGAGAAAACGGATTTCTTTAGGGTCGACGCTGGAAATCGGTTTGGCGTTAATGATTTTGGCATCTTCTTCTTCAGCGACGACGGTAACGCCGTGGGTGGATAGAAATTCCTGGATGCCGATCGCAAGATTTTTGGACTGTTTTTTGCTGGTATTCGGAAAAAGCGCAATGATCATGTAAACGTTCGGTTGAGGTGTGCTTGAGCAGTAAAAGGCTGTGTTGAGGGAAGTCCTTCTTCGCCGATCACGACTTCTCCTTCTCTATTCTTAACCAGGACCTCGATTTTCTTTTCCGCATCGGTGAGTTGTTTGCTGCACCAGTTAATCAGCCGATCGGCTTCTTCGTAAAGTTTTAGAGAATCTTCCAAAGAAGCTTTCCCTGAATTCATTTTTTCAAGGATTTGCTCCAGACGCGCGTAAGCGGATTCAAACGAAAGGGTTTGTTCTGTTGCCATCATTGTATTCCGTTAACAGTTAAATGGACTTTTCCGTCATGAAGCTGCAAGCGGACATTATCCTGCGCTTTGAGTTCATGCGTAGATAGAATAACGGAATCTTTTTTTTCATGAAAGAGAATGCAGTAACCCTTTGTTAAAAGATTTTTTGGGTCGATCCCTCGCAAGTGGGAAATCAGCTGGGCCAGGCGCCCCGATTTTTGTGCGAGAAGTTCCGAAAAACGCTGGTCTAAATTTTTCTGCAGCTCGTGACTGTTAAATAATTGTTTACGGGCTCTCCATTCCTGGAGCATAGCCGCATTCAAAGACTTCGTCAAAATGGCAAGCTTCTGTTTCAAAGCCTGAATTTGACTCGCGGGTTGGAGCGCTTGCGCCTGTTTTTTGAGGGCCAAAAGGCGAAGCTGTTTTTCCTGGAGGCTGCGTTTGAAGCCAAGGTTTAGATCGGAGCGCAAATCGTCCACGCGCTGAAGATGGGGCTCCAGAATAGAAAGGGGGAAAGATAAACAGGGATGCCGTTTTAAATTCTCCAGCTGCTTCCGGTGGTGTTTGAGGGAAGTGAGCACATGGGAAGCGAGGCGGCTTTTTGTTTGGGCCAATCCTTGAAGCTGTTGGGCAGTTTCTTGGGTGGCCATCTCTGCTGCGGCGGAGGGGGTTGGTGCGCGCACGTCCGCGACAAAATCGGCGATGGAAAAGTCGGTCTCATGTCCGACGGCGGAAATCACCGGAATTTTGGAATGAAATATCGCTGCGGCGACTTTTTCTTCGTTGAAGGCCCATAAGTCCTCTAAGCTGCCGCCCCCGCGCCCGACGATGAGGAGATCAGCGAGACGATAGCGGTTGAACTGCTCGATCGCCTGGGCAATTTCAGCGGCAGCGCCCTCTCCTTGCACTTTCACAGGGTTTAAAATCAGGTGAAAACCGGAGAAGCGGCGGCTTAAAATTTGCAAAATATCTTGAATCACGGACCCGGTCGGAGAGGTCACTACGCCGATGGTCCGAGGGAATTTAGGCAACGGCTTTTTATGGGAAGCATCGAACCATCCCTGCTTTTCAAGTTTTTCCTTTAACATCTGCAGTTGGAGCAGTAGTTCTCCAACGCCTACATAGTCGAGTCTTCGGATGACGATCTGATAGCTGCCGCGAGGAGCATAAACGTTAATTTCACCGTGAACAACGATTTGGTCCCCATTTTTGGGAAGGCGTTTCAAGTCGCGCGCATTTCCCCTGAAAAGGACAGCGGAGAGCTGGGCCTCCTGATCTTTCAATGTGAAGTACAAGTGTCCCGAAGTCTGTTCTTTGAAATTGCTGACTTCCCCTTTGACGGAAATGGCAGGGAAGCGGGACTCGAGATTTTTTTTTATGGCAGAAGTGAGCTCGGAAACTGAAAGAATTTCTTGCATGACTAGTTATTGCTTGCCTTGCGGCCAAGGCTTAAGTTATGATCATACCTCTTTGTGAATTAAATCCTAAATAAGAATATGAACCGGATTCCGCTCATTGCAGGCAATTGGAAGATGTACAAAACGACCGCGGAAGCGGCAACGTTCATCTCCATTCTTGCCGAGGCGACAGGCTCGGCTCAGCGCCGTATTTTTCTCGCCGTCCCTTTTCTGGCTGTCGAAGGAGCTGTGAAGGCTGCCGACAAGACAAAAATTACGATCGGCGCGCAAAATATGCACGACCAGGAGGAGGGGGCCTTTACGGGCGAGGTCTCCGGGCGGATGCTGAAGGAGAGCGGGGCCGCTTTTGTGATTTTAGGCCATTCGGAAAGGCGGCAATATTTTGGCGAGTCGAATGCGTTCATTCAACGGAAATTGCACCGTGCTTTGATCGATGGCCTCATCCCCATTTTATGCATCGGCGAACATGAGAAGGATCGGGAAAGCGGCAATTATTTAAACATTCTAAAGGCCCAACTTGAGGAGTGTTTGCAGGGATTGAATGCCCAGCAGATGACTCAGATCGTTATCGCTTATGAGCCGATTTGGGCGATCGGCACCGGGAAAACGGCCACTCCCGTGATTGCTCAAGATGTACACAGTTTCATTCGCAATTGGCTGGAAGTGCGCTACGGCCTCGATTGCGCTGAACATGTTTGTTTGATTTATGGCGGCTCCGTGAAGCCGGATAACATCGTCTCATTGATGCAGCAGACCGACATCGACGGTGTCCTTGTCGGCGGCGCATCTCTGGATCCTAAGACATTTGCGCAAATTGTAAATTATTGAACGAGTTTTAAATATGACATTCATCCTTTATTTGGCCTTGTTTTTGTTTCTTGGGGTCTCTGCTCTTCTTTGCTTTGTCATTCTCATCCAGGAAAGCAAGAGTCTTGGCCTTGGAGCCTCCTTCGGCGGCGATCCCGGCGATTCTGTGTTCGGGACGTCGACAGCTGAGGTGTTGAAGAAATTTACGGCTTATCTGGCGATTATCTTCATGGTCTCTTGCCTGCTGCTTTCCCTTTGGACGGGTTCGATGGGCCGAAGCAAGGAGCGATTTATCCCTACTGCGATTGAAGAGGTCCAATAAGGTCCCCATATGCTCCTTAAGATTTATTACTACGGTCATCCCATCTTGAGAAAACGGTGTGAGCCTATTCAAGAGATCACGGATGAGATCCGTAAATTGATCCACGATATGATCGAGACGATGGACAAGAATGATGGGGTCGGCCTCGCAGCTCCCCAAGTCGGCCATTCAATCCGTCTCTTTGTCCTTAGGGATTATATCATCACTGAAGAAGGACATTGGACCCTTTCAGAAAAACCAAAAGTTTTCATCAATCCAAAACTGATCAATCCCAGCCAGCACACGATCTCTGACACAGAAGCATGC
>CAJCIW010000175.1 GCA_903970455.1 Verrucomicrobiota bacterium
TTTCTCATAGAGAAAATGTGAATACTTCAGGGGCGACTAGATAGTAATATCTTTCATTCGACGCTTTATGGACAAGAATTGCAGGCAGGAACATTCTTTCTGTAGGAACGCGATTTTCCAATTTGAAATCCCTGAGGATATCTTGAGCTCTCACATATTGGCCATCAATGAGCACCAGGAAATCTTGAAGCTGCTGATCAAAAATGATGGGGTGGTTGTAAAACTGGGCCGGCATGTAGATTTTGCTGTTCAACAGAAAGGTGCGAAAATCGGTGAATCTGTCTTGTAAAATCTCTACAGGTATAGAGTATTTTGTGACGAGCTCGTTAGCGGCTTGTTTGTCGTGGGAAAATCCTCTGGCGATCGGATCGACGATTTCGAGGAGAGGCGATACGGCTTTGTTTAAAGTTTCTGATGTAGCGATCCCGATGAGCCTGTCAAGGCCTTGATGGGTTCCATGGACGACATTGTTCTGGATAACGCGGGGAAGAGCGAGTTCTTTTTTCCCAAAACAAAATTGAGAAATGTGCATTTTCGCAAAGCCTCCGGCAAAAGAAGCTTTTTCAAGCGAAGATTGAACAACTTTGGAATGGTAAATATCAGAGCCAAAGTTCTTGACCCAGTTAAAAGCTGTATGGATTGTCATCGTATTTTTCCTTTATTAATTTTGCATTTTTAAAAAAACGGGCTCGATCGCCTCGCTCACGCCTCTTGTCTTAGAGGTTTCTTCAGCAGCGGCCATCACTTTTTCATATTTTTCGATTGGCGAAAGGCCTTCAGGAGCTGTTGTCCAACTATATTGTTTAGACATTTCCATGAGACGGCTCATGATCTGGTTTTTTGACTCGTCGTTTTGTTCCGTACAATAATCGAGGGCAAAGCACATCCGATCGAACACAGCTTTTTCCTGTTGTTCCGACTTCCATTGATGAAAACGGGGGAACAAGAAGCCGTTGAAAGCACGACTCGAGGGATCTTCGTTAATAATATCCGCATAGCCCCCCAAGTTCGTGCCTACCGTCAGTTGGCCATAGGCAAATCCCTCTAAATGCGTCAAACCGCAAGGTTCATATTCTGAAGGGCAGAAATTGATATTCGCAGATGCGCGGACAAGATGTCCGATTCCGGGGATGCCGTCTTCTGTTCCTTGTTGGAAATTGAGCTTCCCATTTTTGTTGAAAGAGTCTCGGATGATCCAGGCTCCACCCCATTGTTTTGGATCTTTTAATGCTTCTGCTTCTTTTTCCAGTTCGTTGAGGATGTGTACGGCTTCGGGGCTGTTTTCTTTACTACCCATTACAATGAAGGTAGCTCCTTTTTCTTTAGCGGCGCGCATAGCAAATCGAAACTTGTCAAGCCCTTTTTGGGAGGCGTCGAATCTGCCCACGTACAAGATCACGTTGTCTTTTGTCAGGTCGATTCCATATTTTTCCCCGATAGCGTTGTGGTGTTTAATTAGCCATTTTTGCAGCTGTTCTTTGACTTTCTTTTTACTTTCTACAATATCGCTGTCTGCACTAAAATTAAGAGGGACATTTTCACCTGTGATCGGATCGATCCAATCCTTTAATTGTTTTTCTACTTCGGGATTCCAGAGGTTAGGGTTTGAGCCGTTCGTAATCCCTGTAAATTTTCCTTGAGCGGCGATTTTGCGCATCTCATTTTGCAAGCCATTGCCTTCTCTTCCCTGAACTTCTCTCGAATAACTTTCAGAAACGGTGATCACCCCATCTGCGAGCGAGATCGCTTCTTTTGTGGTATTAAAAAATTGATGAGGGAGAGCTAACTGATCCAGAATATAAGCATGCTGGTGTGCATTCAGCTCCCCTTGGGCAGCATAGCCGTTGTTGTGGAAGACATACAAGAGCGGAGGAATTTCTCCATTCAACCATTCATCCGTGCTTTTGCGGGCGAGGAGAGGAATGCCCAGGGCGCCGTGCCAATCATGGAAAAAGACGACGTCGATCTGTTGTCTTAGCATTTTGATGAGTTCAGATGCCGATTTGCTAAAATAGGCAAACCGCTCTTTTACTTTTGCTTCATTGACATCTCCAGGGATTTCATAAAGATCATTGCCGGTCAAAGCAAAATGGTCATGGGTCTTTCCAAGGCCAACCGTATCTTCGATGAATAAGACTTCGATGTCATGGATTTCCCCCTTAAAGACTCGGTCGATTTTCTGCGTATTGCCGAAATCATGTTTGATTTCAAAGGGGGCAGGCGCTAATGAGGACTTCACTTTGCCGTTGTGGTCATTTTGAAACACATCGTATTTGGGCATGATCAATGTCACTTCATAACCTTTAGATCGCAGCCCTTCAGCGACCCCTAAGACGGCTTCGGCAAGCCCTCCCTTTTTGATCACTCCATTGCATTCCGCGCATACCATGTAAACGCGTTTAGCGACTGGAATTTGTTCGGAGAATCTGCTGGCTTTTGTCGCTTCCGGCGGACTGATTTTTAAGGAATCATGGCCTTCATGAAGCTTTTTGTGTAATTTTTGTTGCATGTTAGCAAGAGAGAAGAAGAGTTCCAGTTCTTCAATCTGGTCGACGAGCTTTTCGAATTCGACAGGGAAGTGTGTTTCGAACACCCCTTTCAATTGGGAAAGAACATCGATGGCCGAATAGATCGGTTGCAAACTCTGCAATCCGTCAAGGATTTCGGTAAGAATGTTTTTTGCCTTTCCAAATTTCTCGAGGAGTAAAGAAGGTTTTACCAGAAGCAATTGTTCCAATTGCTTGAGTTCAAGATTCGGGTTAAAACGGATTTTCAACTGTTGCAGAAGGGAAGAATACAAAGAGGGGTGCTTCTCCGAAATCATATGGAGGAGCGTTTTTTGTCCTTCAAAGTTTTCTAGCGAACCATCCGATTCTTCCAGAAGAAATATCAGGGCTTCAATGAGGCTTTTAACATTTTCATACTGAGTTTTTGTCGTCGCAATTTGAACATTTTCATCATTTAAACCTGAGATTAACACCCTTTCCATCCGATTTTTCATATCGGAAATAAAGGGGAATTGGAGCAGCTCTTGAGAAAGCTGTTTAGTTTTTTCAGGAAGTTCGAGGAATGTTTTTTTTGCATTTTTTAGAAAAAGAACAGCGTTAAAATGATCGATTAACGCGTCGACGACTCCGACTCCTTTGACCTGGATTTTGTTTAAAACGAAAGGGGTATTTAAGAGTCTTCGGCTTCCATAATCCCTATCGCCTAGATCTCTTCCTTCATTGGAAAACCAAACCAAAAAGGAGAGATAGCTGAAAAGGTGAGGGTGGTCTGCCTGAAGGTTTTTTAAAGCTTCAATGGCGATATTCTTATCGTTTTGATCGAGGCTTCTCTTCACTGTATTTAGATTTTCAATGATCCGCTCCACTTCTGTAGCAGCGATATTCAAGAATTCTTTATTTCTGTTGCCGATGTAGAGCTCATAGGGAGGGATCATCTCAAATTTCGTGCGAATGTCGTACCCTAAATATTTCATGAGGCTTCCCATGAAATAGGTGTGATTTTCCATCAGGTCGGAATACGCCGACGGAATTTTGAATTTTTTCCCGAATAAGTTGGGAGTGTGGACAACCCAGCGGGCAAGAGAGCTTATCGAATTCTCTGCAATACCCGTGGCGTAATCTCCTTCCGTAGAAATGACTTGAACGTTTCTATCGTCGATCTTTTTCAGGTTTTTAATTTGAGCGCGTCCCAAAGGAAGGGGATTGAAACAATAGGTGGGCAATTGCGTCTTAAGGCCGGCATATTGGGCAAGACTTCCCCCGAGTGATTGACCGACGAGGACAATTTTTTTGTTTTTAAACTGCTCTGATCGAGAAAGCTCTTGGACAAACTGAGCGGCTTCTTCATAGGCAGTGATCGAGTACCCCATCAGATTCGAGACTGCCGTAACCATTTGGCCAGTGCGTACAATGCGGGCCGCGCGGGGATCGAGCTCCGTATGCGCTGATCCCAAAGCGCCGAAGGCGACAATCACTTCCTTTTTCCCTTCGATGAGGGAAATTTTTAATCCCGTTTTTCTATCAAAAAAACACTTGTCATTTGCTTTTAGTTGAGCGCTGGAAAGCTGAATATTCAATGCTCGAGGGGAGAGCAAATGAAGTTTTAGAGGGTTGATCCACGATTCGTCATTATTGACACTACAGCAAGATGCCGCGACGTAAGGAAGGACCTCCCGCGCTGAATTCTTTGTTAAAATATTTGATCCATTAACTGTATTAAGTTTTAATGTCATAATATATGTTTATTGTTAAATTTATGATACTAATTATAATAAAACTATTAATTAATGTAAATAAAAACTTCCGCTTAATTAGGCGGTTTTTAATTTAAAATAATAAGTTTACGCAATAGATTAAAATTAAAAATTTACATCTGATTGAACAAACTCTTTGACATCATTGGTTTCCATCGCTTAACTTCGACTAATTAAATTTTTATCCATTAGGGGTACCATGAAATGGCTCTGTCTAGCCGCTGCGCTTTTTTTCTATGCAACATTTGAGGCGGCGGAGGAACCAGCACGAGACGGGAGCAAAACACACCCTAGGTTTCTTTCCATAGAAAGCAAAATCAGGAGCTTGGAGCAACAGGTTGGGATTAAGCCGCCTACTTACAAGACGACTTTCAATCTCTTTGGGGATTTTCTCTATTGGAAAGCCTCTCTTGACGGAGTGGGTTATGCAACCACGGCGGTCGGAGTGGTCAATGCTGATGGAAGCGACGGCTTTAATAAATTCAAAACCAGGACTGTGCATTTCTCATACGACCCGGGATTCCTCATTGGCGCGGGCGTGGGCCTTCCTTACGATCAATGGGATGTCGGATGCCAATGGCTCCGTTTTCATACGAGGGGAAAAGATAAAGCCCACGGCTCCCTTGATGCAGCTTCCGGCCATCGGGCGATTTTGGACCTGATCGGCATGCTAGAGCCTTTGCTTTCTCCTCCTGGTAAGGCGACAGCCGATTGCCGGATTCATTTGGACGTAGTCGACCTGGTGATGGGGCGCTCCTTCTATTGGAGCAGGTATTTTAATTTTCGCCCCTTTGCTGGGTTAAGAGCTGCTTGGGTAGATATCGATTGGGATATTTCCTTCACAAGGCCGATTTTTCCTGGGTTTCCCGACCCGCAGACCTTTGCATTTCTCGATGCCGGCAATGATTTCAATGCGATCGGGTTTCTCGGGGGATTTGAATCCGATTGGACCTTTCACAAGGGGTTAGGCCTTTTCTCCTATGCGACCGCCTCTTTGATTTATGGAAAATCATCGGAGCATACCAGGGAGGAGTTTTTCCTGGTGCCTGCATCGGGGACAAAAGCTATCGAACAAACGCTGAAAGCCCAGAATGCGACGCATACGGTAAAATCTGTTTTCGATCTTGCTCTCGGAATACAATGGAGTCTCCGCTTCAAAAAAGACCGTTATGGACTTCTGCTCCGTGCGGGCTATGATTTCTTTTACTGGCCAAATGTCACTCAAAAGACGGTGATCCAAAACAATCGCATACGGGATCGCGCAGATTTGAGTTTTCAAGGGTTGATCATGGGAGCGAAATTTGAATTTTAAATTCCCCCTGGTTTTACTTCTCCTCCTTTTTTCACTCCAAGGTTTTGCCGATGCGAAGTCGTTGTCCGAACGGGTGCGGAGGCTGGAAGAGCAAAAAGGGTTTTTTCCTAAAACGGAAAAAGTCTTTCACGGCTACATTGGCGTCCAGCTGTTGTACTGGAAGGGTGGGGTCGACGGCGCGGCCTATGCGACGAAATCTAAAATCGTCAGCGGAGATACCACCACCCATGTCGAAACACTAGCGCCCCATTTCCAATACGATCCCGGCTTTCGTATTTTTGTCGGGATGGAGTCTCCTTTTGATCTTTTCGATACGATCGTTGTCTGGACCAGGTTTACAACGGTAGGCCGCGATTCTGCTCACGCGACAGGAGAGAAAGTGATCTTTGACGAGATCGGCCTGATCAATCCGCTCGACTCGACGCCCAATCATGCTCAAGCAGATTGCCGCGTGAAAGGAAATGTCTTGGATTTGCAATTCGGACGCGGGATTTCGCTGAGCAGGGACTTTTTTTTCAGGCCGTATTTCGGGCTCCGTGGGCTGTGGAGCGATGTCGATTGGCGGATTCAATTCAATACGCATTTTCCCGTTCCATCTGCCTTCAATCAGGAATCAACGAAACTCAAAGTGGATAACGACTTTCGGGGGATTGGGGGAGTGTTTGGGATCATGGCCGACTGGAAATTACCGATGGGGTTTGGGATAATGACCCGGGGGGCAGGGGGGCTCGTTTACGGCCCTACGAAAGAAGCCACAACTCAAGAATTGATTTTTCTGCCCGCATCCTCTTCGATCCCCATAAGAGCCCATTATAAGGCCCATAATTCCTCCCATTCCATCAAAGGGATGTGGGAGCTGTTCGGCGGCTTTTATTGGGAGGTGCGCATCAATAGGCCCCAAAAATACAAATCGAGCAAACATTTTCATCTGCGGCTCATGGCAGGGTACGAGCTGCAGCAATGGCCTTATATTGCCCAAAAGACAAATATCCAGGACCTCCGGCAGCGGGAAAGGTACTCCCTGGGCTTTGAGGGATTTACGGGGGGCATCAGAATCCTGTATTAATTTCACAACATGGCGTCAGCGAGGCGGGGTAAATTATTTAAGGCACGCAGACGGCCCCATTCTGCAGGTTTACCGGAGTAGTGGAGCGGGGTGTCTTCGTCTAGCCTTGCGACTTTGAGGTGGATTTGGTTTTGTATCACTTCGTCGGATTGTAGATAGCGTTGAATGATTTCATTGGTTATGGCTGTTTTTAAAATTTCAGGGCTGTCGAAAACATGATGTTCTCCCCATTGTTGATCGTTCGTTGCCGGCTCACCTGCATACTGATAGATCTTTCCAAAAATAGCGCATTGATCTTCGTATCTTAGATGGGAAAATGCAGTTTCAATCTCTTTTTGATCTTGATTTTTTATGACGCTCTGATACAGCTGTCCTAAATCGGAGCGGCAAGGAAATTTGGTTTCGTTTGCTTCGACAACAAAACGAACGGTCGAGCTAGCCTCGCTCTTGTTATAATTATTACCAATTATGCTTCTTAAATTGAAAATGAATTGCTCTATGTCGAAATATTCATAAAATCCAGAGTTAATGTCATAAAACCGGAAGATCTGTTCTTTTCTCAAATGTTGAAAAAAAATAGCGTGATTCACATATCGGACGTTTCCATCGCCGTCAACTTGGCAGATATTTTCAATTAACACCCTGCCATGAAAACTCTTGTCATCTTTTGTAGATTTATTCTCAAAAAGGAATTTATCATACATTTGAAGATATTTATTTTGGTTTTCATCGGCTTTAAAGGAGTCACTCTGTATTCTTTGATGAATGGGTTGGCTGGTTTGTAAACATTCGATTATGGACAATAATTGTTTTTTTTCTTTTGGGTTGAGAGAGGGATTGTTTAGTTCTGAGCCAATCTTGGATTTCGAGAACATGATGATCTGATTGTAAAACACATCTTCTATCTTGACAGCAGTTAGTAAAGCGGTGCGATTCCATACGGGGTGGGTGTCGGCCAGTTTAATGAGTTCTATGGTCTGTGAATCGCAGGTTCCTTCCAGAATGGCTTGTTTGAAGAATACTTTCATTTCAGTTTCGCTAAGAAAAACTTTCTTTTGTAATAGCTGTTGATAATCCGGGTGGTTTTTAAACTTGTTAAACGCCTCCTCTAGTTTGAGTGAAAGCTTAGTTATTCGTAAAGAAGGAATACGTTCGATTGTCGTTCTTTTGTTTTCAGCCATGGCATCGGCAAGCCTAGGAAGATTATTCATCGCGCAAAGTCTTCCCCATTCAGTTCCCGGGTAAGAAGTGAAGGGTTCCTCGGCTAACCGATACACGTTTTCATGGGTCGTCTCTTTTTGGGAGTTGGATAACCCTTGATATTTCAATTCTATAGCTTTGGGAACAGCCGAAATAAAAATGTTGATATCATCAAAGACATGAGGTTTCCCCGACCACAAATCTGTTGTCTCAGGAGCGCCGACGCTTTGGCAAATCATTTTATAAATCAGACATTGGTCTTCACGATTTAATGAATAAAAGGTAGGTTCGACTAAAGATAAAGCATTCAATTCAATCAGTTGGCATAAATTTGCCAAAGAAGATTTGCATGAATAAAATAAATGGTCTTCATTAAGGTTGGCATCGGCACTAATGCTTGGATCGATAAATATTTTGTTATTTCCTGCAGCGTTAATTAAATCTGGATAGTTATTTAAAGTCATGTTTCCACCATTATTATAAATTAAGTAATATTATAAATGAATTTATTAATTTATTAAAGTAAATATTTTTTTATATCTATTTACAAGTTAAATGCCAATGACTTAGGGAGGATTAGCGGAAGAGGCACAAAGTCGAGTTGAACAATTCTTTGAAAAGAGGTATAGTCCAGCCTTTTACTCATCATCCAACGGGGGTTTTCATATGGTCGAAGCAAGAAAATTTAAGGAAGAGGATGCAGCGGGTTACCGTGTAGATATCATTGGAAGAAACCTCCAGGTCACAGAACCGATCCGGATGTATGTCTGGGAGAAGCTATCAAAAATTGAAAGATTTCATACTCATATCATGCATCTGCATATGACTTTGGAGATCCAGAAGCTCGAGCACGTGTGCACGGTCGTTCTCAAGATCGATCACACTGAAATCAAATGCCAAGCGAAGAGCACCGATATGTATGCCTCCATTGATCGTGCGATTGATCGGCTGCATACTTTATTGTCCCGTTACAAGAGCAGGATCCAAGACTATCATAAAAAAAAGTTGTCAGCTATCGATATGCAGGTCAATGTCTTGCATCGGCCCTATGACGAGGTCGAAGAAGTCAATGCTGCCATCGAACAGGTGAATGCAAAAAAACAAAAAGACACCTACGGCGCGTCCAAAATTATCGGCACGGAAACCAAGCCTCTTAAGACGGTGACAGTCGAAGAAGCCGTGATGAAGATGGATTTGTCCGGAGATTCATTTCTGATTTTCCGTGGGGAAGAGGATATGAAGTTAAAAGTTCTTTACCGAAGAAAAGATGGCCACTATGGGCTCATTCAGCTCGAATAGGCCGCAGCTTTTCGATGAGGTGCGCGGCCGGTGGGTCAAGGCAACACCGGAAGAGCAGGTCAGGCAGCGGTGGCTAAAATGGATGATTGGGAAGCTGGAGTATCCGAAAGAACTCTTGGCTGTTGAAAAAGAATTGAAAGAGCTTCCCCACCTCTTCGGCGTCGATCTCCCTGAAAGGAGGATCGATATCCTCTGCTATGGAAAGGGAAGCCATCTCCTCTATCCTTTGCTCATGATCGAATGTAAGGAAGGAAAGCTCACAGAAGAAGCCATAAATCAGGCTATCGGATATAATCACCATGTAAAAGCTTGTTTCATCGCTATTGTCAATCTTGAGGAAACCCGTTTTGGCTTATGGGTTCCAGCTAAAAAAAATTATGAATTTTATCCTATTCTTCCCTCATACAAGGAGTTGATGAAGTGGGTCAGGCCTTGATTAGAGATCTAATCATTCCCCCTTTGAACTATGTCGATCTGAAATCCAACCCGGATGCCGATGTATTATTTGTCTTTGGCGCCTCCGACGGATCGGCCTATCGGCAGCTTTCCAGCTGGTTGAAAAAAGACGACCGCCATTTTCTCATCTTCATTGAGGAGCAGGAAGAGCTTTTTTTGAGGGGGAAAAACCTCCCTTTTTCCAAAGATCCGAAAGTGCGTATTTTTTATTGGAAACAGGGTGATGAGGAGATTTTTAATCAGATTGCATGGGAGTTTGTTTTCCTCCGCTTTGGCTACATCTCTCCAGGAACGGATGTGAAGCAGTCTGCTGAAGATTTTTTTACTCTATTGGAGCATTACCATTGCGGCATCGATCTTCTTGCTTCCGACAGTGAGGATATGGGCCTTAAAGTGCTGAAGAATGTGATAAAAAATTTAAATGTTCTTCCGAAGGCAAAGCTTGGAATTTCTCTCGAAGGAAAATGCGCAGGAATTCCCGCCATCGTTTGCGGCGCGGGAGCCTCTCTTGATCGGATTGCGCCCCAGCTCAAAGAGATTCAAGACAGAGCGCTGATCATCGCCGGCGGTTCAAGCGTCCGGGCCCTCAATGCCCATGGGATCCGTCCCCACTTGGTTGCCCATGTCGATCCTCATCCTCCCTATCGCCGTTTTTTAGAGCAGGACAATTTCGAGGCGCCGTTTTTTTATCAAGGGCGGTTCTGCTATTCTCTTCTGGAAAGAGCGGAAGGTCCGCTCGTGGTGATGCCCGACAGCGGAAGCTATCCTTTGGAAGCGTGGATTGCCGCCGAATTGGGGATTTTTGCGGAACGATTCGATGCAGGCTGGACTGTGGCCAATTTTTGTACGGCCCTGGCCGCTCATCTAGGCTGCAGCAAAATGATTTTGGCCGGCATGGACTTTTCTTGCGGCCCCGATGCGATTTACGCTTCAAAAATTGCCGGAGAAGAAAACCGCGCGAAATTAATCGAGATTCAGAAAGACAAACTCTACTCCAAACGGGACTGGTTGATGAGCGCTGAGTGGACAGCGTCTTTTGCAAAAAAACATCCTGGCATTCAATGGATCAATCTTTCCGAAGGCGTCGATCTGCCAGGAATCGAGCGGAGAGAATTCTCTTCTGAAATGCTGCTTCCTCCTTCTTCTTTTGACATGTCCGGGTTCGTTCACGCCCTCATAGAAACTGCAGGTTCCCCTGAAGCCGCTTTAGAAAAAATCGAGAGTGTGAGAAAAAAAGTTAGAGATAGCTTTGAAAGATGCCTTGAGCTTTGCGGCGAGCTTCTAAAAGTATGGGAGGAGCACTATCCCCATTCTCCTTTAGAAAAAGGGGAATACGCCCTTCTCGACACAGAACTGGAACAGGAGCTCTGCCATCGCCATTTTCTATGGCCGCTTTGGAGTGTTTGGAAACGGCCGATCCTGCGCTCCTCGTTTCATCCGCTTGGCCAGCATGTCCACTGCCTGCTCTTTTTTAAGAAGGCCCTTGAAATGCATTTATCCTATTTGAGGTCGTAAACATGGGCCAATACTTGTTTTCCCAGGACGAACTTATCATACGAGACAATGAGATCGGCATCGATATTTCTCAAAAATGCTCCCTTCCCCACTTCCCCTTAGATGGCGTTGGAGTGGTCCACGATCGGGACCGCGATGGAAATATTCTATCCGCCTATCTTGTGCGCGATGGACGAAGACACGGAGAATGCCGCCTCTTTGCCGAAGAAGGTAAATTGCGCGCCCAAATGTTCTATTTGCACGGAAAACTGCATGGGCCGTCCGTGATGCATGCAGACAATGGCCGAATTCTCTCCAAAACCTGGTATTGCGAAGGCAAACGCACGGGCAAGGCGCATTATTACTATGCTTCCGGCGCCCTATCGAGTTTGCAAAGATTTAAAGACGGGGAATGGGATGGGCTTCAGGAGTACTTTTATGAAGATGGATCGAATAAGAGCAAAATCCCTTTTCGTCAAGGCAAGCTGCATGGGGAAGTTCTCCTTTTCTGGGAATCCGGAACGCCGAAGCGTTCAGTTCGTTACGAGGGGGGGCTTCGGGAAGGTTTCGACAAATTGTGGAATGAAAAAGGGATCTTGATCGATGAAGGGGAATACCGTTCAGGAAGCCCGATCGGGACGCACCGCCATTATTTTGCTGGGGGCGCCTTAAAAGAGGAACTCCATTTTTATTCCGCGACCCGTTCTGACCGGAAAGAATGGGACGCAACAGGAAAATTGCTTTTTCAAGGAACCTTTGCTCCCGACTTGACCTATACGGAGAAAGTCTATTCAGAACTTCAGGGGACAACGGTGCGCAAAGGAGTTTGGAATGGAAGCTGTATCCGTTGGAAGTAATTATCACCTTCTCGAGCGCTATCCCGAACTTCTCTTTTTGTTGAGCTGCACCCCGTTTGTGGGTCAAGAGCTGCATCGGGGATCTATTTCAGAGGAATTGCATCGTTTCCAGGCAAAACTTCCCTTGGAAGGAGTTGATATCCTCTACATCTATGGGATCGGGCTCGGCTACCACTACGCAGCATTAAAAGGGTGGCTCAGGGAAAAAAGAGAAAGACGGATCATTTTTCTTGAGGATGAACTTGCCGCTATCGATGCGCTGCTGCATTCCGA
>CAJCIW010000176.1 GCA_903970455.1 Verrucomicrobiota bacterium
CGCAGAAGAAAACGGGAGGTTGCGCTCCTCCCGCGCCTACAATCCCTGGGACATTTATATGCATTCTCCAGCCATTCATCAAGCTGTGGATTCTCTTAGAGACCGCACGTTTGCTGAGGACGATTTGGAACATCAAGTCAATAGCAGCCTCTACCACACTCTTTTTGAAAGCGTCAACGGAGATATCCCTGACCGCTATTTTGTGTTGAATGACCTGCAAAACTATTACGAAGTGCAAAAAAAAGTGGAGGAATTTTATTTAGACCCAAAAAAATGGGCAACCTATGCGCTTCATAATATTGCAGCCATGGGAAAATTTTCCTCAGACGAATCGATCCACAACTACGCCAAACTTGTTTGGGACATTTCTGTCTGCCGCGTGGACAAAGAAGAGCTCGAAAAAGTGCGTGCAGAATACAGCGAACACGACAAATGCAGAATTCTCTAGTCGTCATTGACGCAGACGAAAGAGGAAAGATTTTCCTGATCACCCACTCAGAAGCCCCACTTTCCTATAAGTTTTTCGTAGGAGCCGTCTTTTTTCATTTGGGCAAGGCCTGTATTGAACCCTTTGATGAGATCGGAGGCTGTGTTGTGCTTCACAACCATGCGCAGTCCGTCGTCATTGAGAGGCGGTGTGGCAATTTTCAGTTCCCCTTCGTAGAGATCGCGGCAAAAAGGTGTCGCGGAGAAGATATCGATCATCGCTCCGTCCAAGACACCGAGAAGGATATCGTTCAAAGCTTTTGGGATAGAATCGTAGTAACGGATTAAGACGCCATTGCTTTTTTGCAAAATTTGATCATAGGTAGATCCTGTGATGACAGCAATCTCTTTCCCTTCCAAATTTTTAAGAGAATCGATGTTAGATTTAGCAGGCACGACGAGGACGGGGCCGAGAGCTAGATAAATGTCGGAAAAATCAAACAGCTCTCGATTGAAAATGTAAGGGCGCATCGACGAGAGAATCGCCTCGTATTGCCCTTTTTGCAGTCCTTCCATCAAATCATTCCCATTCACGGAGACTTTGACAAAAGGGATTTTTTCCAACTTCCCTATTTCTGTAAGAAGGTCGGTGGAACAAGCGGTAACACTGTTCTCTCTCGTCCCCAAGTCTAAGGGGGACCAATAGGGATCCACTCCGACGCGGCGGCCGCCGTTCGAGCTTTTGCTGCAGCTGAGCAGCGTGCAAAGGACTAATATTAAAATTGAAATCTTCTTCATTGTCGTGCGGAAAATTGAGGATTGTGCCATCATGGTATCTCCTTTTTATTTAGAGAGCTATGAAAAAAATTGCCAACCTGATCGTCAATTTTGGAGGCCCGAGGAATTTACAGGAGATCGAGGAATTTTTAATCGAGCTCCTGACGGACCAGGAAGTTGTGCGTACCTCTTTTCCGGCGTTTCTCCACCGTTTACTATTTACACGCGTCGCCAAAAAAAGAAGCAAGAAAATTGCCCCGGACTACGAGTTGATCGGGGGGAAATCCCCCATTCACGAGGATACGGAAGCCATTGCAGAGCAGGTTGGTGCTATTCTCGGAGAAAAAGTGATTGTTTTTCATCGGTATTTGCCGAAAACCCATGCTGAATTTGTCGAAAAGATCGAAAGTTTAGAGGGGATATCGGAAATCCGCGTCTTTCCGATGTTTCCCCAATTCTGTTATGCGACTACGGGGAGTATCGCCTTATGGTTCTCCAAGCATTTGTCGTTGTCCGCTTTGAATAAATTGTCATGGATAAAATCGTATCACGGACATCCCTTGTATATTGCAGCCTTCGAGCAAGTCATTCGGGAGTGTTTAACAGAAATGGGGTTACCAGAAGAGGAGACGGCTCTTCTGTTTTCCGCTCATGGGGTACCTCAGAATTTTGTCGATACCGGAGACATTTACCAGAAAGAATGTGTCGCGACTTTTGAATTGTTGAAAAATTGCTTTCCTAAAGCAGTGGCCAAACTCTCGTATCAATCCCAGTTTGGCAAGCAAGAGTGGATTCGTCCTTATACGGCGGAAGTGTGCGAAACACCGGCCGAATGGGCGCAAGGAAGAAATAATGCCGTCATAGTCCCCTTAAGCTTCACTTCCGATCATATTGAAACTCTGTATGAGATTGAACATCTCTACCTTCCTTTAATACGCAAAACGGGGATGCAGGCATTTCGATGCCCCGCCCTCAACAGAAGGGAGGAATGGATCATCTCGATTGCCCGCATCTTCGAAGAGGGTTACGGAGTGGCAAACTCAGAATTGATTAGAAAACGATAAAACCGCGGATCAAACCTTTTAACCCATAAAAATAGAGCGCAAAGCATAGAAAAAGAGGATGCTCATCGCCGCGCTCGCAGGTAGAGTGATGATCCAGGAGAGGGCGATATCGCGGAGCATGTTGAGATTAAGAGCGCGCATTCCCCGGGCAAGACCCACCCCCAGAACAGCTCCAACCAGGCAGTGAGTCGTAGAGATCGGCAATCCGAGTTTAGAAGCGACCAATATCGTTGTGGCAGCGCCGAACTCGGCGCAAAATCCTCGGGTAGGGGTGAGTTCTGTGATCTTTTTCCCGATCGTTTCAATCACGCGCCACCCCCAAGTGGCCAACCCGACCACAATGCCAAGCCCCCCAAATGCCAGGAGCCAAGGGGGAACAGTGGTGACATCGGAGATCATCCCATTTTTGATCACATCGAGCACGGCGGCGACGGGGCCGATCGCGTTTGCGACATCGTTAGCGCCGTGGGCAAATGCGACAAAACAAGCGGTTAATATTTGCAAATACACAAACATCCTTTCGACTGAACGGTATTCGGACGCGCGATCTGATAAGCTTGTCTCTTGCCGGACTTTATTCGATAGGGCGCGCACTTCGTCGAGAACGTGGCTGACCTTATCGTGGGTTTCATCAAAAGAAGCCACCTGAACCCGCTGCAAATGTTTGATCGCTTTTTCCAGGCTCACAACTGTTTGGGGCAAATAGCGGGAAGGGGGGCGGTTCTCAACAGCAGGAAGAGGGACTCTTCGGACGAAAAGAAAAGAGATAGCAGAGGCAGCAATCCCGATGACGATAGATATGCCAAGGGCTTCGGAAAAGGTGATGTTGAGATGGAGATTCTGCAGGCCGTTAAACATCAAACTGAGAGCAAATGTGGTGAAAACAATAAAAACGAGGAGAGGAAGGAATTTTTTTGTCGCTTCCGTGGGGTTCATCGCATAGAGAATATTCCGTTGCAGGATGTTGAAGATGATATAGGAGATAATGGCCGAAATCGCAGGAGAGACAATCCAGCTGAGGGCGATGGAGCCCACTTCCCCCCATTGAATCGCATCCATTCCTCCGACGATCCCCCCAAAACCCAAAATCGCTCCGACGATCGCATGGGTCGTAGAAACTGGCCACCCAAAATAGGAAGCGATTTGTAGCCACACACCCGTTCCAAGCAAAGCGGCGCACATTCCCAGGATAAGCACGATCGGTTCGGTGATGAACATGTCCGTATCAATGAGCCCGCGTGTCTGATTATTGTTGTATCGGCGTATGGCACCGACAGTGGTTACGCCGCTTGCGGGACCCATCGGCCTGCCATTAACAAGGTCTTCCGGATTATCGACCATGAGTGCCAGATTCCTTGCATTCGCGCAACCAAACTGGGGCAACGGTTGGTTGTCATAAGGATTGGTAGTCGCTGATGACCAATCAAGGCAGGCTGGCGGTAAGGCC
>CAJCIW010000177.1 GCA_903970455.1 Verrucomicrobiota bacterium
CCAGTCGGAATTTTTAATCGATCTCATACTTCAGGGGCGACTAAATATGATTCTACATTTGGTCTAAAATAGTCTGAAGAATGTCTCTTTGCTCAGTATAGCATTGGATTTCTGCTGGCCATCTTTTATTGATTAAAGCGTTTTTTATTTCCGGATTCCAGATAGATTAATTACGGATTTTCTTATAATTGAATGCCTTCAAGATCTCTTTTGCCATTTCCGTAATTTTCTCCCATTCTGGAGTATCTATAAATTCTTGCGGAAAGTAATTGCTTTTTACAAAAATGCTAAATTCATCTCGAAATCTTTTTAGAAGTTGATATTGAATTTGTGAAAGCCCATCATCTCGATATTTTTCTAGGATAGGGTCTCCATCTCCAAAAAAATCATTCACTGCTTCATCATAGTGATGACATTCAGGGCCTCTTCCTTCTATCCATATTCTTTTTTGATACTCTTTATTGGAAATGCGATACAGATTTTGCAAAAACCCTTTGACTACTTCTTCTCTATTAATTTCCATTTATAAGGATCCTTGTAAGTAAATTCTTCAATTGATGAGCGCTTTCTTATGCTTCTTTGCAAATTTTTTAACATCTTCCCATCTTTTTGTGAGCCAGCTCTTGCAAAGAACGATTTCTCCATGTCCATTTAGGACAGCGGGAACAATCATGTACTGATATTCGCCAGGAGTGACAAAAGAGACAGCGTCCTCATAGATATTGTCCACTCCATTCAGGAGTTTTTCTATATCATCGTTCAGGGATAGGCTTTCTTCAGAATTATCTGGAAGAACCCCCTCTTTTGCTAAAAACGCGACAAAATGCTTCACCCTCTCTAATTCTTCAGGAGTACATTTGTTTTCTAGCTCACCCGATTCAATTTCATCGAGCAAACGGAGCATGTCGTCATAGGACAAGATATAATCTTTTTCGGTCCTTTGCTCTTGATCATTCACTCTTTGTATTTGAACGGTGATCGGAGTATGCTGAGGATAAACAAGCATAGTCGGTGTAGTAGCGAGAAGCACTAAGGATGTGAAGAATTTAAGTTTGTGCATGCACATCGCCGTTCCGTTGTAGCTTGCTTTGCAAATTTACGATTCAGAGAACGTGTTGTCAATCAAACTTTATCTCTCTTCCCAAGCGCGTGCGCATCCAATCGCTTTTTTCCACTTGAGGCGCAAAGCCTCGACCTTTTCCCTGGGCATCTGCGGCTTGAACTCCCGGTCCACTTTCCAATAGTCGGAAATTTCTTTTTCGTCTTTCCAAAATTTCACCGCAAGGCCCGCCAGGAAGGCAGCTCCCATCGCCGTGGTCTCGGTTATCCGTGGCCGCACGGTGGGAACGGAAAGAACGTCGGCCTGGAATTGCATCAGGAGATTATCGACTGCAGCCCCTCCATCGACACGGATTTGCTCAATCTTCATCAATGCATCGCTTTGCATCGCCAGCAGCACATCCGCCACTTGATGGGCAATCCCTTCGAGAACGGCGCGGGCGAGATGAGCGGAGGTCGTTCCCCGTGTGAGCCCGAAAATCGTCCCTCGCGTGTAAGGATCCCAATAGGGTGCACCAAGGCCTGTTAACGCCGGAACAAAATAAACGCCGCCTGTATCGGGAACGGTAGATGCGAGTGTTTCAATTTCGGAAGAAGTTTTGATCACTCCTAAATTATCGCGGAACCATTGGACGGCTGCCCCCCCGATAAACACACTCCCCTCCAAGGCGTACTGGGTGTTACCGTCGATTTTGTAGGCGATTGTCGTCAATAGTTTGTTTTTCGATATAAAAGGCTTGTTTCCCGTATTCATCAACATGAAACAGCCTGTTCCATAAGTGGTCTTGACCATCCCACTCTTAAAGCAGGCCTGCCCAAAAAGAGCGGCCTGTTGGTCGCCTGCTATGCCGCCAATGGGAATTGGCGTGGAAGCGAACGCATCTGACGCCTCGGCATAAATTTCACTGCTGCTGCAAACTTTAGGCAGGATTTCCCGGGGAATTTTCCATATTTTCAAAAGTTCTTCGTCCCATTCCTGGGTATGAATGTTCAACAGCATTGTCCTCGAAGCGTTCGTCGCATCCGTCACATGCGCACGCCCTCCCGTTAATTTCCAGACAAGCCAGGTATCGATGGTGCCGAAAGCAATTTCGCCCCGCTGCGCTTGTTCTCTGGCCCCAGGAGTATTTTCCAGCATCCAATTGATCTTTGAAGCAGAGAAATAAGGATCGAGCAGCAGACCCGTTTTTTGTTGGACGATGTGCTCCAACCCCTCGTTTTTCATCTTTTGGCAAATTTCCGTTGTCCTCCTGTCTTGCCAGACAATCGCATTCATGAGAGGCTTGCCGGTTTTCCGCTCCCAGAGCAAAGTCGTTTCCCGCTGATTGGTAATGCCGATCGCCGCGATTTGATTAGAACTAATGCCCGCATGGGCCATGATTTCAGCGGCAACAGCTGCTTGCGAACTCCAAATTTCGTTGGGATCGTGTTCTACCCACCCAGGAAAAGGGAAGAGCTGTCGAAAAGGTTTTTGCGCCATCGCCTTCACGGTGCCATCATGCGTGTAGAGCACCGCGCGCGAACTGGTCGTCCCTTGATCTAAGGCAAGAATGAACTTTTCCATATGATCGAGACTCTGGAATTTTTACCCGTTAGTGTCAATAATTAACTTGATCCTTTTAGCTTTTTTTGTTGTAGTTGTTACAAGAATGAGAGGTCTCTATGAATATTTTTTGGGGAGAGTTGATCGGGACGATGCTCCTCGTCCTTTTAGGCAATGGCGTTGTCGCCAACGTGATGTTGAACAAGTCGAAGGGGCATAATTCCGGTTGGATCGTCATTTCAACAGGATGGGGATTTGCCGTCGGGATCGCCGTTTACGCTGTTGGTTGGGCGAGCGGAGGCCACATCAATCCCGCCATCACGTTGGGATTTTGCCTTGCCGGCAAAACAGCCTGGAATCTTCTTCCCTTGTATGTGATTTCTCAGATGCTCGGCGCGATTTTGGGGGCGGTGTTGGTGTGGCTAAGCTATTTTCCTCATTGGCGGGTGACCTATGATTCGACGAGTAAACTTGTGTGTTTCGCCACACATCCCGCGATTCGGAACTACAAATGGAACTTTCTCAACGAAGTGATCGGCACTGCTGTGTTATTGATCGGGGTATTAGGGATTATCGATACGCATAATCATGTTTCGGGAGGAATGGGCCCTTACGCCATAGGGATTTTAGTGTTCAGCATTGGCCTTTCCCTCGGCGGTCCCACAGGATATGCGATCAATCCCGCACGCGATTTAGGCCCCCGCATCGTCCACGCTTTCCTTCCCTTTTCTTCCCGCGGAAGTTCAGAATGGAATTACTCCTGGGTTCCCGTGTTCGGGCCCTTGGTTGGAAGCGTCTTGGGAACTTTGCTCTATCAATTCCTCATTGCACCTTTACGAGCGTTATAATGCCCTTGCGTGTGAAAACGGCTGATGGGAAGATGCATCCCATCCATTCGCCTAACGATTTTGAGCAGATTTTCAAAATAGGGTATTTATCTTCCCTTCGCTTCAAAGATGGCAAAACACAAGAGGAGATTGAAAAGCGGTGCGCGAAGGCCCTTGCCAAAGAATGGATTACCTCAAGGCAAAAGTGGCTGGGGCATTATTATGCCGAAGAAATCCGTGGAACGCCCCATCTCGATTTGAGGATTGATTGGATCGATGAAAAAATCGGTTACGGGGTATGGACAAATAAAGAAATTCCTTCACAAGCGTACATTGGAGAATACGCTGGTATCCTTCGCAAACGCGCTTTCTTTGGAAGATGGAAGAACAATTATTGCTTTGATTACAACATCGGAGAGGGGAGGAGCAGCGGCTTTGTGATCGACGCCCAGGATTTTGGGAACCACACCCGCTTCATCAATCACAGCTTCACGCCCAACCTTGATCTTTCATCCGTGTATTGCGACGGGCTCGTTCATGTGATCATCTTCGCTCCGAAACCCATTCCTGCTGACACACAGCTCTGCTACGACTACGGGGAAGATTATTGGAAAAAGCGTAAAAATCCCTCTAAAATTTAAAAAAATGGAAGGCTAATGTCCTCTTATAATGCTCATTTCTTACGATCCGACACAGGTCCTACTCGATTATTCCTTCAATATGAAGATAAGCGGATGTCGAAAATTGATTTTCCTCATATTGAAATGAGGATCTCAGCTTTGATGCGGATCCATGAATTTGTGAGCAGTTATTTTCGGATTGAAGAAGAGTGGTCTGAAAAATTAATCGAACGGCTGTTGGGGGAAGATCTTCGCTTTTATCACTCGTTTGAATTGGGAACAAGGGAAAGGGAGGATATTCGTTATCATATTCAAGTTCTTGGAGAAACAGACGGGCTATGGGATTACAATTCTGGCATCGAATATACCCCCCTTTTCAAAAGACAAGAATTAAGCATCCATTCAAGAACAAACAGGAGTGAATCTAGGAGCGTCTGGACCTATGAAAAACTGGAGGCGAGCAAGATGGACAATTCTCTCATCGCATTGTTCAATAACAATACCTTCAACCTGCTGTTAGAAAGCAATCGGGCGGGCACTCAGAAACGTATTGTGAAGGTGATCGATCTGCCCGCCGATGCTGCAAAACTCTAAAAAATCCCGGGATAAACTTATTGTTCGTTAATGCCGAGCAGTTCGATCTCAAACACGAGGGCCATATTCGGGCCAATATGTTGCCCAAAACCCATTTCTCCATAGGCTAGATAGGGAGGAATGAAGAGCTGCCATTTGTCGCCCACAGACATGAGCTGCAAAGCCTCGCTCCATCCAGCAATCACGCGGTTCAAGGGGAGAACATGCGGCTCTCCGCGCTGATAGGAGCTGTCGAATACGCGGCCATCGATGAAACTGCCTCTGTAATGTATTTTAACCATGTCAAGAGGGGTTGGATGCATGTTCCCTTGTTGCCCCTTCGATAGCACCTTATATTGCAGCCCGCTCGTTAAAGTTGCGATCCCTTCTTTAGCTTTATTTTCATTCAGGAACGCCTCGCTTCGCTTCTTATTTTCTTCGGACACTTTTGCGAAATGCACGCGCTGCTGCGTCTCAACTTGGTTTTTTAAGGCGTTTAAAACGGACTGGATTTCTTCATTCCCGAGTTTAGGCTCATTGCCTCCGAGGCCGTCATCCAACCCTTGTGTCAGGCATTGCATGTCCATATCGGCAAATTGATTTTTTAAATTCACCCCTGTCTGCAGTCCAATGCAATAGCTGACCTTTTCTTTCGTCGATTTCATCGATTTCCCCCTTCAAATTTGTTCATGTCAATGAGGAGCTATGTATAGCTCAATAGGAATTGGCGGGCAATCGTTTTTTCTCTAGTGGTCTTTGACAAAAATTCTTAATACAATTTCGAGCGTGAAAGCTCGCTCAAATCGACGACCGCAGGCTTCGCAAGTTGATTCGTATTAATTCAATACGGATCAACTTGCGATCGTCAATTTCAGCGGCTTTGACGCTGAAATTGTTCCAAGAATTTTTGTCAAGGACCACTAGATCCCCGCTTAAAATTTTGCAGGGCCTCTATCGACAATCCGGACAGCTTGTTTATGGTGCATCCGATTATGGGCATGATCGTAGATCCGATAAGCGACGTCCTTGTAGCTTTTTTTATAAAGCGTCGTTAAATAGCGGTCGGTCGTTTTGGATCCCATCAACGTAATCGGACCGAATTTGTAAGGCACAATTTCTTTCAATTCTTCCGCGGTCCAATAATCTTGGGGCCACGTTTCTCTCGCCTTCTCATTGCCAAGAACATAATTGCCCGAGTTTGGATCTAGATCCGCTGTAAAAATGTCAATGGAAGGAAAGTGTCCTCCCTTTGGAAAGAGTTTCAACCCAAATTCATGGTCGACAAGGGTGTATCCTCGGGCCGCAAATTCACCTCCCAAGGCTAACAATTTTTCCTTCTCCTTCTCAAAAATCTGAAGATCACCATCATCATCCCAAGGAATGAGCCCCTGATTTCTAACAGCGCCAAGGAGCGTTCCTCCATTTATCCAGTAAGGGATTTCGTTTGTGGTCAAAATCTCATGGATTGTTCCTAACATCTCATTGATCTGTTTCACATTTTGCGGGGGTGTTCTTTCAAAGACGGCGTCTGTCGGGATATTCTTTTGATGGTAAATATCGAATTCGGCGACCGCTTTTTCAACAAGCTGTGGAATTGCTTCCTCTGCGTTAATGGGCGTATAATCGCCCTCATTAGCTTTATTCAATAATCCTTTGAGCTGTTTGGGGAGGGTACTTAAGGATTCCAACTCTTCTCCAAGATGGTGGCGGACCATCTGATTCCCATTGCATTTTTCCCAAGGGTGGTCAGGCATGACTTGAAATAACGTTTTCACTCCCATTTCCAGGGCCTCGGCAGTGGCTGCCCCTCCGGGCTTCATCACTTCGACATCCGTAATCTTAAGATAGTCTGCCGTTTGTCTTTCATCTAAGAAAGGAAGAATTTCGAATTTAATCTGCGGATGATTTTCGATTCCGTTCAAATAAACCTGCAACCTATTGACCAACGCTTCATTCTTTCCACACATCACAGCGACATGCAAAGGGTGAGCATAGACGATGGAACGATCTTCATTTAAAGCCTTAACTGTATCTTCAAGCGCTCCAACGCCTTGTTTGCCCATTTGAAGGGTGACGACCTGTGCTCCTTCTGCGACTCCAATCTGATTCCGAAGGGCCTTGATCACTTCAGGGTCATGATTAGGTTTAAAGGAAGCGCGTACAGGATAACCTGAATATTCCGTTATAGAACTCATTTTTTCATCAATCAAAGCTTCGATTTCCTCTTCCGAATGACTCAACCGAAGCTGAGAGACGAGTTCCGATTTAAGTCGAGTGCTTACAGGATGAAGAATTTCCGGGTCATTGGCAGGAAGCCACATTTTAACAACTTGGGGGTTAATGTTGGCCATCACGGGAACCAAGGCCCAGCTCAGCTCATAATCGCAGTGGATGAAATGCAAAGGGACGCATAAACTCGATGCGACTTCCAAATCTCTTTCCCAAAAGTGGCAGGTGCTCAGCACAAGATCAGGGTTGAGGCAGCGGATTTTTTCTTTCATTTCTTTCATGCTTGTGTCGGCAGTGAATTCATTTAGTTTGGGCTTCAATTGCCAGATTTGATCGGCAAGATAAGCTTCTTTTTCCTGTTGATAAATTTTGTCATAAACTTCTTCTCCGCTCAACAATCCCGAAGTGCGATAAATGGTATCTGAGGGTTTGCTTATCTCGGCAATATCCATAACGGAAACCCTGTATTTTAAAGGGTATTTTCCTAAAATTTGAGCTGTAGCATCTGCCACACTTTTATGGCCGCCGCCTCCCGTTGTCGTGATGATCACAATATTCAGAGGCTGGTTGGGATTCCGAACCACGGGAAAATGGGAAGGGCTTTCAGAGCAGCGGATTTCTTCAAAAAAAGCATGAAAATTTTCCGCGTAGCGGGAAAAGAGCTGCGCGATGGGTTCTTCCTTCACCCCTTGCCAATAAGGTTCAAAAGGGAAAAAGCCTAAATAGCGGATGTTTTTCACCAACCAATCTTCGAGAAGGGGGAGTTCACCCGGTTGCAGGGCAGACCGAAAATGCTTAGTAAAAGCCTTAGCAATAAGTTCCGCCTTTTCCGGATCGTGCAGTTCCCAGTCGATCTTTTTATGGAACGCCGATTCAAAATTTCTTCTCGGCAATAGGGTCCCATCGTGGGTAACAATAGAATCCATCTGGTCGACATCTTGAAATCGATCGACAAAAGAGCGGAATTGATTCACAACTGAAATTGTACTATTAGTCATATTAAAACCAAATTGGTTATTACGTTAATCTATTTAGAATTATACATAATTAATCATTTTATTGAAATTTAATAAATTTATTTAATTAACAAAAAAAAGAAAAAAATTATTATATACTAATTTAAATAATTTTTTTTAATTCATCTGACTCACCAGAGAGGTCCCTGCCGGCCCCTCTCTGGTGAAAAACGATTTCAAGTGAGTAAACGGAGCACGCGGTAACAGAAAGCATATTGGTCTGTCGACTGCATCATGCTGTTGCACCTACCCTCAGTCGGTGAGCGCTGCCGCTCAACGCTGCGCATGATGTCGATTTCCCCTGAAGTGGAAAAAGCATGGAACTGATCCAGAAGAGTGACCATAACGCTCGTGCGGCCTACGCCGGCGTGGCAATGGGCGACGATGGGCGACGCTGGATGCTCTTGCCGAATACGATGGACTGTTTTGGTGAGATAGGCGGCTGCGCGTTCATTACCTGCGCACATATCGCGCCAATTCTGGTACTGATAATGGTGAATCTCGCGAGGGATTTCCCCCTCTTTCCAAATGCGGATGATCCGATGGATAACAGCATGCGGCTCTTCTTCATGCGGGGCTTGCCGCCAACTGGGGTCCGTTTGAAAATGGGGTTCTTCGGAAAGCTCTAAATGGATCGCTCCAAATTGCTTATGGTCCCCCCTAGCAAAGGGGAAATAAATATGGTCTCCAGGATCCCCAAACCGATTGAGCATGATCACAATGGCAACGTTGTGTTCCAGGACCATCGACCAAAAATCTTCTGATGTATGCGCCATGGGAGATTGAGTGCCGATAAACTGGTTCCCAAGGATAAAGCTCGCATTGATATAGCGTCCGGAAGAAAGGGGGACAAGAGTCTTGTCATAAGGAAAATTATTGAAAGCAAAACGAGTCAAATGATGGGTGGAAGGATCTCGGGCAATCGATGAATGGCTCCGATAATCTTCCTCATTCATACGCGTATTGAGAGTATCGATCTCCTTCCTGATCTCTCCATCGGACTTATTCAGGGGTGCAACACTAGGTTTCCCCGTTTTCAATCCATCCAGGAGCGCAGAGAGATTGGCGGGTGGCTGTGTTTCTCCGATGCCTCCGAACTCTTTCCGAATCCTCATCAGGATGTGTCCGAGCCGATTCCTCCCTGTTCCATCTGTATTATCTGTCCAAAAAGGATCCATCCCCTTGAAGGGGGTGTGGCTCGCAAGATACGCATCCGCCGTTAATAAAAGAAGCTGCAGGAGTTTCCCATTTTGACCAAATTTAGCCCTTAAAACATGGTACATCGCCTCCTCTCGCTTGTCATACCAAACGGGATGTTTCTCCAAATGTTTCTCCGCGGATAAAGATAAGGCATCTTTTCCGTTTAATGTTGTAAACCTCTCCATCAGATCGGGCCTGTTCGACAATTTTTGCGCTTCGTAGGCTGCTGTGGCGCAAAGATATTGCCGTCCGCCGAATTCAAAGGAGGAAGGATACTCATTGTCGAGAAAAGTATACTGAGGATCGCACCCCTCTCCAAAGAGGACACAGCGATCCTGCAGCACTTGGGTCAACCTCTGTTGAAAACCGCTCGGCGGTGCAGGAATCGAAGGAGTTAACTCTGAAGCCCCAATAGGATCAGATGCAACCGTTTCAACAGGAAATTCATTCCATATGAGGGGGGGCAATTGAATGGTAAGAGGATCAAGAAAAGCAATATTACTCACCATAAAACATTTCCTTTTTTTGGGACAAATTTTATTCTCTTGAGAAACAGACAGCAACCATTTTTTTATGGTAAATCAGGAAAATAAAGTATTCGCATATTTCTTCCGACTAAAGTCGTCTCGTTTTCATCGCTCGTATACCACCCACCCCGACCCATTTCCGGAAGGTGGAACTCAAACAGTTCGATCGGCGAGATACGGATCCCCTCTTGGCCAAACCTCTTATTATCGTTGAACTCTTTTTTGATTCTGTAAAACTCTTGTTGTCCGCCGAAAAGGGTGAAAAACAGTTCCCGCGGCGTTAGAGTAATCACCTCTTTTTTTAGCTCCTCCTGAAAAAGGTGGATGATTCTATTCAGGCTATCGTGTTGTGCTTGATAAGCTTCTCTAGAGATTGTCGTGGAACTTTGTTGTGTTTTGAGTTTCTTCAACAGACCTTGATCGGAGAATAAGAGAAGCGTCGAGCGGTCGAACGGCTGGGCGCATTGAGGAAGGCCGAGCTGCCACATGCGCAATTCCCAAAAATTGCGAGTGGTGGACATCGATCTTTCGTCATCAAAGTCCAAAAAGTTAAGAATGGTGTTCGTGGCAGGGTCGATAGTCGCAAGGGTATTGCCGACCGAACAGTCTTTCGACCCTTTGATGATCCCCAAAAGAACGTAGAGATGTGCAGCGATCTTAGGGGCGCTCTTTAGCAGGGCTCCCCCGTCTGGATTTTTGACAATCAGTTCGAACACACGGGGGCAATTATTCTTCCATAATTGGAGCGACCCTTCAAACTTATTGGTGCGCGCGTGTTCGGCAAATGTGGTAGAATCGAGGTAATTTTGAATAACGATTGCCTTTTCAAGATCTGTCGTCCAGTATCCGTCGTAGTTGTAAAAAAGCTTTTCGCCTAAAAGATCCACCTCGTTGCCATTTCCATATAGACGGTACATTTCCCCAAAGATAAAATGTCTTGAAACAGCGGGAATAAATACATCATTCAGTAGATCAATGGCACGCTGCCTGTGATATTTCGCCGTTTCAGGTCGGCCGGCTTTTGCTGCGGTATCAGCAAATTCGAATTCCGATTTTACTTCAGATAGACATGGATGAAGAACGGGAAAGGCGATAAATTTCGTGGGCGCCGTCATGCCAAATCCCAAAATGCGATCGCATTCGAAGGCATACGCCTCTCTCACCGCATCCTCTTTCGAAAGGGGTTTGAATTTAGCTTGCCTATCTTCTGGAGATGGAATCACTTTGATTGATTTCCATAAACTTTCCGAAGCCGTGTTTAACGCGCTGCTATGGATCTGGAGCAAGGCCACTTCTTGAAGGGATTTGAGCCGTAGATGGTTCGAGAGATCTTCGGAGGTGGGATGAAAAGTAGTTCTGCCCAGCAGGCTATCTAGAAGCGTCTTAGCTGTATTCTCATCCCCCTCTTTAACCAATTGTTCCACGACAGAGGCGAAATGGGAGAGCTGAGTAAAACTATTAGGGTCGATTGGGTTGGGACAGACCAGGAAGGAGATTTCTTTAGCTTTCCAGGCGCGGCTCCGAGGATCGAACTCTTCGTCAGCGCATAAGCGCAATCGAGGATATTTGGTATTCCAGGTGTTTTTAAGCTGTTCCAAGAGAAGGAGTGCTCTTCCTCGGATTAAAAGTTCTGGGTCTACCCCTTGCGAAAAGAGGTTCTCATAAGTCAAAGGAGAATGAGTCGCGATCAAATCCGCGGTTCTCTCCGACTGGAAATAACCAAAAAGATCTCCTCTTTTCTTTTCGATCAACACTTTAATCAATCGGGCCGTATCGTCATAGAAATGGTATTTTCCCCACTCTTGGTCCCAACCCTCTATTTGCACCCCTTCCCTTAATGCCGCGCTTTTCAATTTTGATTCAATCTCCCGCAGAGCAGCGAAATCAAAATGGTTCATATGCCCTTTTAGTTCTTCGACTGAAGGCATTTTGAAATAAAGTGGGGCATTCGAATTAATTGTTGTCATTTTATTATTATATTTTGTTTTAATAAATTATATTATACTTAATTTCATGTTAATCATCAAGAACTTTTGTAGTGAAAAAAATATTTGGAAGTGCTATTTAAATTATAAAT
>CAJCIW010000178.1 GCA_903970455.1 Verrucomicrobiota bacterium
TTTTCATTTGCCTCACTCCAAGCCCAGATTGTTTTAGACGAGGTCATGTCAAAAGATGATCAGAAAAAGACAGGGGTCGCGAACCTGAACAAGAATCAGAAAATCGCCTTGGAAGCTTGGCTGAATAACAATTTTATCCTTAAAACCGAGCCTGAAGCTCCCGAGACACCACTTTCTCTCTCCATCAACATCGACAATGGGAAAAAAATCCAATTGTCCGATAATTCCATCTGGGAAGTTTCTCCGTCCGATCTACCTACCTCAGCCCTTTGGCTGACCCCGTTTCCTGTTAAAATCACCCCTAGCGGCGACCCCAATTACCCTAGCTTGATCGTCAATCTAAATTCCGGCGTCAGCGTCAAAGCCCGCTGCATCTCGGCTCCTACCCCCTCCTCGGGTTAATAGATCGAATCATTCTCTCATTGACATCAGCAAAAAAAACCGAGTAATATTTAGCTCCCAGGAGGAATTATGGCTCCGCAATTTACTGAATCGGTCCGCGATGCTTTGGAGAAAGCTTTTAACTTTGCCCAAGAACGGAACCAATCTGAAGTAAATGAGAATCACTTGTTGAACGCTTTTTTTGAAGATCCTCAAAGCTATTTTTGGACACTTTCTGCCGCTTTAAATTTAAATCCTAAAAGCTTGATTCCGCAGCTCGAAGCCGCTTTAAATAAAGTTCCCACATTTAGTGGCGAGTCACAGGCGCCCGCGATTTCGCCTCAATTGCAAAATCGGATCGCAGAAGCACAGAACCTCGCAAAAAAATGGAATGACGCCTACATCAGCAGCGATCATTTTTTTTATCTCTTTTGGCAATCGGCAAGCGAACCTTTCGCCAGCTGGAAAAAAAGCAGCAATCTGACTCTTAAAGAAGTCGAAGGGCGCATCAAACAAATGAGAGGGTCGGTACAAATGGATTCGCCTACCGCAGAAGCTAGTCTACAAGCCCTAGATAAATACTGCAAAAACCTCACTCAATTCGCGAAAGCAGGAAAACTCGACCCGGTGATTGGTAGAGACGAGGAAATCCGCAGAACGATGCAGGTTTTGAGCCGGCGGACAAAGAACAACCCGCTCTTGATTGGGGAGCCCGGTGTCGGTAAAACAGCGATCGCAGAAGGTCTTGCTCTGCGTATCGTTCAAGGCGATGTTCCCGATTCCCTCAAAGAGAAGCAACTCTTCCTCCTAGATATGGGAAGTTTGATTGCAGGGACCAAATACCGGGGGGAGTTCGAAGAGCGACTTAAAGGGATTCTTAAAGAGATCGAAAAGAGCGAGGGAAAAATCCTCCTTTTCATCGACGAGGTCCACACACTCGTGGGCGCCGGGGCCACTGAAGGAGCCATGGATGCGGCAAACTTATTAAAACCGGCGCTTGCGCGCGGCACCCTGCATTGCATCGGAGCTACAACACTAAACGAATACAAAAAATACATTGAAAAGGATCCCGCCTTAGAACGCAGGTTCCAGCCTGTACTCATCGAAGAGCCTTCTTTGGAGGACTCGATAGCTATTCTGCGGGGACTTCGCGAACGGTATGAGATTTACCACGGCGTGCATATTACAGAGAGCGCTCTGCATGCTGCTGTTTACCTCTCGGCACGGTATATCACAGATCGTAGACTTCCCGATAAAGCGATCGATCTGATTGACGAGGCAGCGAGCATGATCCGCCTCCAGATTGGAAGCGTACCTATTCCGATTGAGATCAAGGAAAGAGAGCTTTCCAGTATTATCGTGAAACAAGAAGGCTTAAGACGGGAGGATACCCCGACGTCCCACTCCGAAGCGGAAAAAATGGAAGACCAAATTGCGAAAGCTAAAGAAGAACTCTCCCTCTTCCGTGAAAGATGGAACCAGGAAAAGAAATTGATCGAGCAGGTCAAAGAAAAGAAAAACAACCTGGAAAACTTCCGTTTTCAAGAAGAGGAAGCGGAACGCGCTGCTGACTATAACAAAGTGGCCGAATTGCGCTATAGCATCCTCCCCAAAACGAAAAAAGAACTCGAAGAAGCGCAAATCAAACTTCTTAACCTTCCGAATCGCATGCTGCAAGAGGAAGTTGATCAACCCCTCATCGCCCAAATCGTCGCTAAATGGACGGGTATTCCGGTCAATCGGATGCTTGAAGGAGAAGCTGAGCGGTTATTGCATTTAGAAAAAGAGCTCGGAGAACGCGTCGTAGGACAATCTTTTGCCGTACAGGCCGTCAGCCAGGCAATCCGCCGTTCCCGCGCTGGCCTGAACGACCCTTCGCGGCCTGTCGGCGTCTTTTTGTTCGTTGGCCCGACGGGGGTTGGCAAAACAGAGCTTGTCAAAGCGCTGGCTAATCAGCTCTTCAACCAAGAAGAGTCCATCATCCGACTCGACATGTCAGAATACATGGAAAAACACAGCGTCGCCAAATTAATCGGCTCGCCTCCAGGCTACGTCGGATACGAAGAAGGGGGACAACTTACTGAAGCGTTAAGAAGGCGCCCTTATTCTGTTGTCCTTTTCGATGAGATTGAAAAAGCCCATCACGATGTTTTTAATATCCTGCTGCAGATCTTTGACGATGGAAGGCTAACTGACAGCAAAGGGCGTACGGTCAATTGCAAAAATGCTCTTTTCATCATGACATCGAACCTGGGTTCGGATCTTTTGCTCCACCAGATCCGTTCGCAGGCGGTAGGATGGACCAAAGAAGAAGTGCTTGTTATCGTTGAGCCCGTTCTAAAGATGCATTTTCGTCCAGAGTTCCTGAATCGACTCGACGAAATTCTTCCCTTTCTCCCCTTGCAAGAGAAAGACATGGAAAGGATCGCGTTAATCCAACTGAAACGGGTGGCCGAAAGACTCGTAGAGCGGAGCATCAAGCTCGAATGGGAAAAGCCCATTCTGGCCTATCTTGCCGAGAAAGGCTACGACCCACTGTATGGCGCACGCCCGCTAAAACGACTTATTCAACAAGAAGTTGTCAACCTTCTTTCGACAGCAATCCTAAAAGGTGACATCAAAAACAATTACAACGTGATGCTGACATTGCGCAAAGAAAAAGAAGGCGAAATGATTCAATTCAAGGCGGTGAAATGAGGAGATGGCAGGATTAGATGTTAAGGACCAACCTGGTTCGTCGAAACAGGTAATAAGCTCCGTACAGGCAAAGGAAGGTACCTATGAGCAAAATAGGGGTGGGCCCTATCAGATCGCAAAGAAGACCTCCCATCAACGGCATCACTGCTCCCCGGAGCCCGAGCATCATAATATTGGCTCGCGTGTAAGGAGAACTGTCCTGTTCGGCAGCGAAAAACGTTCCCGAAAGATTCCAAATCAGATGGCTTCCCGCCTGAGCGATTCCATAAATAAAAAAAGCAAAATAAAGAAACCAAGGATCGATTTTTGCCATTAAAAGCGCGACGGGAAACAACCCAAATCCGAGCAATACCCAAAGCGTCAGCTTCAAGATAGGGATGTGCGAGAGCCCTTTCTTCCAAAGCAGCGAAGCGCCGGCCACTCCGATCGCCATAAAAATAAACCGCGCTGTGGTGATATTGGAATAGGAAAGTTTTAAGGTGTCGACATAATAACTCGAAAGCGCCGGGGCCATCAGCATCAACGCCGAGCCTCCAATCATAAATGCGCCTTGAAAATAGGCGAAGTCCGCACGCTCCCGAACCAACCGAAAACTCTCGCGCCAGGGATGTACAAGCGATCCTGAAGGTTTTGAGTCAGGGTTGCCTTGCATCACGGGCACTTTGAGACGGAAAAAAAAGACGACGCTGCTTAAGCCCACAAGCGCAGCGCAAAAAAATAGCATTTTCCAGTCCACTAGTTGGGCATCGAGCAGACCGCCGAACATGAGCCCTAAAAAACCGCTTTCGACAAAACTCAAGATGAAAAAAAGGGAAAAGGCATGCTCTCTCGGCTTCTTGGGGATATTCCTCTTCAATACCTCGATTAAGGAGGGCAGGGCTGCCCGGCTAAAAAGCTGGTACATCGCCGAGGCGAACAATAAAAACCAATAGCCTCCTGCCCAAGGAAAAAATAAAAATGGCAGATAAGCGAGGAGAGAGGCGCTACCGAGATTGACGATTAGCCTTCCTTTTCCTTCTTTCAGATAGGCGCTCCAATAAAAAGAAAACACAGACAGAACAGGCCTCAACGTCACAAACAAGGAGATCTGAAACATCGTGGCATTCAGATCTTTGCGCAAAAGAAAAGGAATGAGAGTATAAAGAGAAATGAGAGGCTCGGAAGCCAGATTCATCCATAATAGGGCAAGCCGGGTCGGCCGCGAATCTTGGTAGGTGTCCATCATTTTTTCGTTCATGATGGCATTGAGTTTAACACATACTTTGAATCATAATAATCGAAAAAACGAATATTTATGATTTTAAAAAAAATGCTCCCTATTTCCCTGAAACTTCTCGCAGCTGCCTCGGTGTTCCTGGGCCTTCAATGGTTCTGCCAAAAAAAAACTTGCGGTTTTCGCCCTTATTGGATTCTTTCGAATCTTCCCAATGAACCCCGATGGGAAGTCCCACCTCTTCCTGTGGAAGAGCAACAGAAAATCGACGCATTGCTCGACCAGCCTTTTACCTTTCTTGGTTATGGAGGATGGTCGTTCGCCTTTTTAGGCCAGGACAAAAAAACGGTGCTCAAATTTTATCGACACACCCATTTGCATCCCTCGAAAATTCTCAAAAATTTCTCATTTGAAAAGCTCTTTCTTCAAAGCGATCCTTGGCCAGAAAACACCCAATATTTCCAAGAGTTCAATTTTAACAGCTGCAAACTACTTTATTCCTTTGCGAAAGAACGGACAGGGATCCTTTATGTCCATATCAATAAAACAGAAGGGAAGCACAAACCTGT
>CAJCIW010000179.1 GCA_903970455.1 Verrucomicrobiota bacterium
TTTTAACAGTTTCTACTAAAACACGGACAGCATCGGTGGGGATATCCGGATGCATCCCATGGCCCAAATTAAAGATAAAGCCGGGATCTTGTTTCATAGAATTAATGATGCGTTTTACTTCCTTCTGAATGCTCCGGGCATCTCCATAAAGGACGTCAGGGTCTAGATTTCCTTGTAAAGCAATGTCGGATGATACGAACTGCCGGAGTTGCGCCAAATCAGCTTGCCAGTCAATACTTATGCCCGAAGGCTTTATTTCTCCGAGCTGTGGAGCAAAGATCGAAGATCCTCTGCAAAAAAGAATGACAGGCACCTTTGTTCCAATTCCATCCAAAATCTTCTTCAAGTAGGCCAAAGAAAATTCCCTAAAATGGGTGTGACTTAAAAAATAAGCCCAAGAATCAAAAATCTGCAAGGCATTTACGCCGGCATCGATCTGCAGCTTTAGATAAGCAATTGAATCATCAGCAATTTTAGAAAGGAGCTGATGAAAGCTTGCGGGATCGCGCACCATAAATTGTTTGGTTTTACGTAAGTCTTTACTGGATCCGCCTTCAATCATATAACTGGCCACCGTAAAAGGGGCTCCGCAAAATCCGATCAGAGGAACATCCAATGCGGGAAGGACAGTTTTAATGCCATTTGCAACGTATTGAAGGGCTTCGCGCATATCTACCGAAGGGAGCGCCTCTATGTCAGCCTTGGTTCTAATAGGACGGTCAATAATCGGCCCCCTGCCATCTTCAAAATGCAATCCTACCTTCAGGGCTTCGGGAATGACAAGAATATCCGAAAAAAGAATGGCAGCGTCCATTCCAAAAGCTCGAATCGGAAGTTGTGTCACCTCAGCGATTAGTTCGGGATTATGACACATCTCCAAAAAAGAATGTTTCGAACGGATGGCGCGGTATTCGGGCATATAGCGCCCTGCCTGCCGCATGAGCCACACGGGTGGGCGGGATTCGTTTTTGCATTTTAGCGCGTTTAGAAGTAGAGGATTCATTTAAGACCTATAGTAAGTTTCTTTACCTGGCGCCAGAATGCTAGCACATCTTCTATTTAAGCCTCTAGAGTTCATTTGTCTTAAGGATTTGTTCTCAATGATCAAATGTTGAAAAATGGATAAGCTTTTGGAAAAGACTACTTCGATTAAGTTTTCTTGCGTCCCGGCAGGGCCGCAAGAAAACTCTTGGTTATTTAAACCTCTCCCATTATGATTGGTCATTCTTAATACATTGGAGGCGTCATGATAATTAAATTGATAAGTCATATGTTCTCAAAAACATAGCTGAATTATATGAGCAACGTAATCTAGGAAGTTTATCGTGTCAAGAATTTATAGGTACTTCCTCGAGGAACGTTATTTGTGCCAATGCGATTTAAATTTATATTTACAAAATTTTACTTTTATGGCGATAAAGTCCCTGAACAAGTGCAAGTTTTAGCTTAACGAGGTCGGAATGAAAGTTCTCATTGTACATGCCCATCATGAACCACAAAGTTTCTGCTCGAGCCTTAGCCAAAGGGCGAAAAGCGAACTGGAAGCCGCCGGACATGAAGTGATTTATTCGGACCTTTATCAAATGGGATTTGACCCCGTTTCAGACAGGCGTAATTTCAAGACCATCAAAGACAGCTCTTATTTGAAGCAACAGCAGGAAGAAATTTATGCATCAGAGAACAATGGTTTTGCCGACGACCTGGAGTCGGAAATAAGAAAGCTGGAAGAATGCGACGCCCTCATATTTTCGTTTCCGCTCTGGTGGTTTAGCCTGCCTGGAATCCTGAAAGGCTGGTGTGATCGTGTTCTTGCCATGGGGAGGGTTTACGGTAGCGGCAAACTCTATGAAAATGGAATTGGAAAGAGCAGAAAAAGAGCTCTCGTGATTTTCACCGCCGGGAGTGGCGCCGGAGCCTACAATGGCTGGGGGCTCAACCCAGCCATGGAATCCTTGTTGCAGCCTATCCAGCATGGCATCTTCTGGTTTAACGGATTCTTACCGCTCGAACCGTTTATAGCCTGGTCACCTGCGCGAATTTCGGAGGCAGAACGCACTGTCTTTTTGGACAAACTAGCTGAACGGATCAAAAAAATTTTCGTTGAAGAGCCTTATAGACTACCGCTAATGGCAGACTTTCAAAATTTCACCAAGGACGCCCAGCAGCGATTCATGGTTGTGGTTAAGCATTCTAAGCCAATGGATGACAATTATAAGAAACTCATTCCCCACGAAGCGGAATGCGTGCAGCAATTAAAAAAAGAAGGCATTTTACTTAGCCTTGAGATGAGCTCGCTAGAAGACCCCAACTGGAGGGCATTTATACGCATGCGTGCCCCTAGCGAAGATGAGGTCCGCAAACATCTAAAACGATTGCCACTCCTTGCATATCTCAGTTTCGAAATTACAAGATTGGAACCAATCGTTGTGTCCACCACAGAGAGCTCGGAAAAAAATTTAAAAAACTAATCGCTTGCTGCGGATTGACAAAAGACAATAGCACCGCGGTTAAGCGAGCGTGAGCGAGTGCAACCCGGGGTAAGAGGCCCTTAGCCTGGCAAGATGTAATGAAAATCGCACTCTTGAGTGTTGCAAGAACCCAATGACATTTTCAGGTTATTCGCATTAACCAGGTACCTTTACTCATCCCCAGCCCTAAAAGATTGAAGAGAGATTATTGATTTTTCGCAAAAAATAGCATTTCTTTGTGAAAATCAGAATCAATCCAATATTCAAGTAAACATCTCTTGGAGTGTCAAGAGGACACTGCGAGCAGTTTCTTTTTCGACTTTTGCGAGCAGTTTTACAAGTCGCGATTTGTCTACAGTTCGAATTTGATCTAAAACAACATATCCTTCTTTTTTCTGAAAAGATAAAGGAATACGGGTCGGGTATAATTTACATGTTCAAGTCATGGGAGCTATGATAACAGTGTTTAATCCATGCATTTCATTTGGGGAGATTACTAAACATGGGCGTGTTTTTTTAATCTCACTTCCCAATCATAACCATTTCCTTTCGGTATTCATTTATTGGATCTTTTAGCATTAGGCTATAGTGAGAGATCACCTCCAAAAAGGCCTTAAATTCATCCCCATTTTTAACCCACGCGGTCAATACATTATACGCCATTTGGATTACTTTCGTGTCGAAAAGTCTCTTTTTAAAATCCATTTCTCTGCAATCATACTTAAAAATACCGCAACATATCTTTATTTGAATTTTAGAAAAACTATCTGATAAAAAAGGAAGACTTTTGGCTGTGAAAGGAACGTTGCAATGCATAGTTTTGAGTTTACTTGCAACCGACGGATCCAAAAGCGGCAAAAACTCTAAGTATTTGGTGTCATCTTCATCACTCAATAGGATCCCGCTCACATATTTTTT
>CAJCIW010000180.1 GCA_903970455.1 Verrucomicrobiota bacterium
AAGACTTATTGTTTCATGGTCGACTCGCAAAATTTGCTGTGCATCCGCAATCAGCCGATTTTTAACCGGAGTCTTGTATCCCTTTTGCTGGATCAGATTCTCGACATTGGCTCCTTCTCTCTGGAGAGCCTCTCTAAGCTCATCTCCAGCGAAGTCGTAACCGATCCTACCCACCGCGATCACACCCGCGCCGAGCGAAATCAAATTGAGGACGACGTTCCCAGCGCCCCCAGGGCGGCTTTCTTCTTTCTGTACGTGAAGAACCGAGACTGGGGCTTCAGGAGAAATCCGTTTGACCTTACCTGTTGTGTAAGTGTCGAGCATGAAATCGCCAATCACCAACACACGCACAGGCCTAAACCGGCTCAACATCCCGCTGAGTTTTACCATCGTCGGTCCTCAAGTAAGTAGTTCTTCACATAATCGGCGACGCCCTCTTCAATGGTATATTTGCATAGGGCTTTTGTATGTTTTTTATATTTGACCATATCGGCGCAAGTGTAGTTCTGATATTGCTTGACCAAATCGCTAGGCATATCGATATATTCGATTTGCGGTGGCTTGTCGAGAGCTTTGAATACTGCCTTGGCAAGTGCATTCCATGTCGTCGTCTCCCCCGACCCGATATTAAAAATCCCGTTGATATCATTTTCCAAAAAATCGCAGGTCATTCGTACAGCATCTTTGACATAGATAAAATCCCGGCATTGGTCGCCATCGGCAAAAAGTTGTGGCCGGGAAGATTTGAATAAACGTATTCTTCCCTCGTTTTGCACAATCGGTAACATTTTGTAGACCATGGAAGCCATGCGCCCTTTGTGATTCTCATTCGGGCCGAACACATTGAAGTACTTCAAACCGACAATCTTATCCAAAATTCCTTGCTGCTTTGCCCATAGATCAAAGTAATACTTGGAAAATCCATACAGATTGAGCGGCCTTAATTCTTCCAGACTCGCATGATCATCGGTAAAGCCCAAAGCCCCGTCGCCATAGGTCGCTGCAGAGGACGCATAGATGAAGCGCTGCCCGTGTTTCATCGCATATTCCGCTAACCGGACACTATAACGGAAATTATTTTCCATGAGGTAATTACCGTCATTTTCCATCGTATCTGAACAAGCGCCCAAATGAATAAAGGCCTGTACATTTTTTTCTCTTCCTTCGAGCCATTGAAAAAGATCACCCCGCGAAATGAAATCGATGCACTTTTTGTTCAATAGATTTTTCCATTTCTCTGTCTTCTTAATATCGTCGACAAGAACAAGATTCGCCATGCCTCGATCATTCAAGTGTTTGACGGTACAGGAACCGATGAACCCTGAAGCCCCGGTAACGACGATCAGTTGCCCCTTATTGGTTTTTGTTTGCATACAGCCTTAGTGAATTGTGGGCTTAGGATAATATAACAGAGACAAGAAAATCTTGCCAACTGGAGTAAAAAAAAGCCCGTTGAATTTTGTCATGGACGCGTGATACAATTCTGTACAAAAAAGGGAATAATTTTTTATGAGAAAAAAAATAAAGACGGTATTCGTTGTGATCTGTTCAGCTATTTTTTCAACAACAGGGAATTGTGCAACCCACCCTGAAAATGTTTCTCTTGAACTCGAAGAAGAAAGCATCCGCTCTTCACTCCGCACGGAAGGGGAAATTCCTTCCTGGCTTTCAGGGACATTGGTTAGAAATGGACCTATCGTTGTTACGATCGACGATAAGACGAATGAACATTGGTTCGACGGCCTGGCTATGCTGCATGCTTTTTCTTTTGATCAGGGCAATGTCATCTATTCCAATCAGTTTTTGCGTACCGATGCCTATCGCACGGTCTTCGAAGAAGCGAGAATGAATTATAGCGGATTTGCTACCGATCCTTGCCAATCGATGGGGTACGGAACGAAATGAATATTGAAACAAAAGCTGGATATCCTCTGTATCAACATTTTCCTCTTTCATGCACGCTTTCAAATCGTTGATTGCATCGAAGAAACCCGACTGATCTGACAACGCCTCCATTTTCAACTTTTGAAGCAGAAGTGCCGTTATGGACGGATTGATCTTAATTAACACCCTTTCACCTGGAAAAGTTACATCTTTCTGTAATTCTTTAGCGGCAGCTTGAATCATTTCAAGAGCAGGTTTTGAGGAGATGCTGAAACGCCTTGTTTCCATTGCAGTCAATAACGGAACAACATGGGTCTGAAAAAGCGGCTGAATATGAGATATTGTGGCCATTTAACAAACTCAGACTGTCCGGGATTTTATCCCAGACAGTCTGAGCAAGATTATTCTTGTGTTTCGGGGGCTGGTGGAGCTTCTTCCGGCTCTGGCATTTCTATCACGCCGCCGCTGTGCACTTTGAGAGTGACGCGGGCGGGAACGCCTTCTTTGAGCTTGAGGGTGACAGGATGAACGCCCAATGTTTTGATGGGCTGAACGAGCACGATATTGCGCCGCTCGATTTTGTATCCTTCCTGTTCAAGCAGACGGGCGATGTCGAGGGCAGAAACGGAACCATACATGTGGCCGTCGGGATCGACTTTGACTTCGATCGAGAGGACCACCCCTTCGATCTTGCTGGCAATTTCTTCTGCTTCTTTTCGATCGACCTCAGCGAGCTGGGCCCTTTCTTCCTTGAGTTTGGCTTGCAGGCGCAATGTATATTTGTCTGCGATCACGGCCTTTTTTTTCGGAAGCAAAAAATTACGGCTGTATCCAGGCTTGACGCTGACGAGGTCGCCGCTGCGGCCGAGATCATCGACATCTTCGATTAATAGTAACTGATTTCCCATAAAATTCTCTTTGTCCCCTTCTTATTCTTGAGCTACAAATGGCAAAAGCGCCATATGTCTCGCTCTTTTGATCGCTTGAGCAAGCTGCCGTTGATGATAAGCGGAAACCCCAGTGATCCGGCGAGGGATGATTTTTCCGCGTTCAGTGATGAATTGATATAAAGTGTTTGTATCTTTATAGTCGATATGGCGAACTCCCGCAGCAGTGAAAGGGCATGACTTTCTTTTTCTAACGAAAATGCCTTCCAAAGAGGGGGGTAGTTTCTCTTTTTCCTTTTTTGTTGTTGTGCTCATGGTCTCATCCCTATTCTTGAAGGAGTTGTTTAAATTCTATTTTCTCCGGGACTGCTTCGGTCCGCAGGGTTAAAAAACGGACGAGGTCTTCATTGAGATGGTATTCTCGCCACATTTCATTCAAATTGTTGGACGGGGTTGTAAAGTAGAGCAGGAAGTAATGCCCTTCTCTTCTACCATTGATCTCATAAGCAAGTTTTCTTCGGCCTTGATCGAATACCTTGTGGATCTCCCCTCCGCGGCCTGTGATGCCGGTGGTGATTTTTTCAAGCGCTTTTTGACGAGCGTCATCGCTTAAAGTAGCACTTAAGATGTACATCCCTTCATAAAGATGCTTTCTTGTTTTAGCCATTGTTTTCTCCTTCTTTCTTATCTTCACTATTCTTCGCATTCGCAGCCTGCATCGCTATTGCGATCCCGGCCGTCACCCACAACTCGAGCACTTCGATGGCTTTGATTTTGATCTCCTCGATGGTCTTACTCTCTTCTTCAGAGAATTTGCCGAGAACATAATCTGCCAGATCCTCCTGCTCAGGGGAGCTGACTCCAATCCTGAGGCGAGCATAATGCTCGGTGTGCAAATGCGCTTCTATACTTTTTAGCCCATTGTGGCCGCCGCTGCTTCCCTTGCTCCGCATTCTCATCGTCCCAATGGGAAGGGCGACATCGTCGCACACGACGATTAATGAACCCACCGGCACCTTAAAATAATCGATGCATCGGCGTACCGCATCCCCGCTGGAATTCATGAACGTCGTAGGGAGCAGCAATATCCCTTTTTTTCCGCGGACTTCACCTTGGGCTGCATCTCCGATCAGATGGGAAGCGTGCTTGAACTCAAGCCCATACTTCTTTCCAAAGGATTGGACGATATTGAACCCAACATTATGCCTTGTCTTTTGATACGCTTTGCCGGGATTCCCAAGACCAATAATTAAAAACTTTTCCAGTTCGTCCACGGGTATCTATTATCTCTTCGCAATCACGACGACAACTTCTTCAGGGCTTGCCAGCGCTCTAACACCTGCCGGCATAACCAAATCTTTCAATCGCCGGGATTGCCGTATTCCCAAATCTTTCACATCGACAAGAAACTCAGCCGGAATGTTTTTCGGCAGACATTCCACCTTGACATGGCGGACAACTTGTCTCAAAAAACCGCCGAGTTTAATCCCCATGCAATCGACGACGCCTGTACAGTTAACGGGGACTTTGACGCAAACGGGGACATTATCGACAAGTTCTTCAAAGTCGATGTGGGAAACATGATAGGTTGTCAGATGATATTGGATGTCTTTGATGATCGCCCGACGTTCTTTTTTTCCGTCCGATAGAACAAACACCGTCGTGGGCAGCTGACCTGGCTTCATTTCCCGTAGAATGGCACTGAATTCGGCGCCGGTCACGATCAATTTTTCGGGTTGGCTTTTAGAGGAATAGATGATCGCAGGGATATTTCCTTCCCGGCGAATTTCTTTGATGTCCTTCTTCTTCTCGCCAACGCGTTGTTTCACTGCGAGTTTCATAAATAATACTCCCTTTTTTACAAAAAGTTTTTTTTCCGGGAAAAGAGTGCTAGGAACTAATTATAGAGAGAGGAAATCGATTTGGCGCCAATCATCGATTGGATCGCCTTTCCAAAGAGCGGGGCCGCAGTGACAATCTCCAATTTTTTCTGGTCAATCGTCTCTGGGGCTGGAATAGTATTGCTCATTACGATTCTTTCGATTCCGCTATCCTCAATTAGTCCTTTCCCGACAAATAAGCCATGGGTAACAGCTGCCCAAATGCGCTTTGCGCCGACATGCTTGCAAACCCTGGCTGCAGTTTTAAGCGTCCCCCCTGTCGAACACACGTCATCGACGAGAAGGACATTTTTTTCCTTCACGTCCCCGATCAGAGCGGACATTTCCACTTGTTCTGCACTTACACGGCGCTTATCAACGATAGCGAGATCAATTTTCAAGGCTTCGGCATACGCCCGAGCCAATTTGATGCTGCCTATATCCGGCGCTACAACGACGAACTCGTCCATCTTTTGTTTAGACAGAGCCTCTAAAATGAGAGGACGAGCATAAAGGTTATCGACAGGGATGTCGAAAAAACCCTGGATTTGCTCGGTATGCAAATCCATCGTCAACACTCGCGTCGCCCCCGCTGTTTGCAAGAGGTCGGCTACGAGTTTGGCCGTGATCGGCTCGCGCTCCTTGCCTCGTCTGTCTTGCCGCGCATATCCATAATAAGGAATGACGGCGATGATAGAACGGGCCGACGCACGCTTCATAGCATCGATCAAAATCAATAGTTCCATGAGATAGAAGTTGGGATGGCGCGCTATAGATTGAACTATAAACACATCCCGACCACGGACGCTCTCTAAAACGTGAGCGCCTATCTCGCCATCTGGAAACATTTCGATGCGCGCTTTTCCCAGTGGAATGCCTAAACAATCCGCGATTTGTTGAGCAAGCTCCGGGTGGGAGGTGCCAGCAAAAAGCGCATATTCATTGTTTTGAGACATCCGTACTCGCTGGGTATAAGTGAGTCACACTAACACTAAACTTGGGGTGGAAGGATTCGAACCTCCGAATGGCGGTACCAAAAACCGCTGCCTTACCACTTGGCGACACCCCACCAACAAAAGTTAAGTCGCTTCCGAAAAACAGCCATGCTAAATGGTCTAACATTAAAATGCAATCGTAAGACAAAAAGAGCTGATTGTGTGAGGGATATATCGAAGCCACTTAGAAAAAACAGGTTTACAGTAGCGGCAATATACGCATTAATATTAAAAAAATAATTAACAGGTTGTCCTCATGTACATTGTTCATATTGTGACCGAGCTCTGCCCCATTGCCCGCGTCGGGGGGCTAGCGGATGTGATCTACGGGCTTTCGAAGGAACTGTCCAGACAAGGGCACAAAGTGGAAATTATCCTGCCCAAATACGACTGCCTGCATTATGGCGAGCTTAAGAATCTCAAAGTAGAACATCGAGAAGTTTGGTCCTTCGAAGGGGTGAATAGATATAATAATACTATCTGGTCCGCTGATCTCGATGGACTTAAAGTGCTGCTTGTCGAAGCTCACCATCCGCAGTATTACTTTGGCCGGGGCGTCATTTATGGATGTCCGGATGATATTGACCGGTTCACTTATTTTTCTCGCACAGCAATGGAGTTTCTCTTTAAAGCCGGCAAACAGCCGGATGCGATCCATGTGCATGATTGGCCAACGGCTTTAGTTCCTCTTCTTTATAAAGAAATGTATCAACCTCTTGGTTATCATGCTGGAGGAACACTCTTGACGATCCACAACATGGAACACCAAGGGCAATGCCAGGTATTCAATCTCTCCCGGATCGGTCTGCGCGGGGAGAGTTATCTCACCCCCGAAAAAATGCAAGATCCCCGTTCTTTCAACCTCCTCAATCTGCTCAAAGGAGGCATCGTCTACGCCGACAAAATCACAACGGTTTCCCCCAATTACGAAAAAGAGATACAGACCCCCGAAGGAGGTTTTGGCCTTCAGGACATCCTGATCAAGCACCGGAAAAAACTAGGCGGGATTTTGAATGGAATTGATGAAGATTTTTGGAATCCCGAAAAAGATCCCCATCTCGTGCAAAGATACGCAACCCATGGGGTTGAAAAGGAGAGACTCCCTTCCGTCTTACAGGCAAAAAAAGAAAATAAGCGTTTTTTACGCGATCGTTTTAGGCTAAAGCAAACAGATGCCCCCCTTGTCGCTTCTGTCACACGCCTTGTCTCGCAGAAAAGCCCCGAGCTCATCAAATACGGCCTGCAGCGCACTCTAGAAAAAGGGGGACAGTTTATTCTTCTCGGCTCGACGCATCATCCTTTGCTTCAAAAAGAATTTGAAACACTCCAGGAAGAGCTTAAAAATCATGAAAATGCCGTCGTGCTATTGGACAAAGACGAGGCATTGGCCCATCAAATTTATGCAGCTGCCGATCTGCTCCTGATTCCCTCCCTCTTTGAGCCTTGTGGACTCACCCAACTCATTGCCCTGCGTTACGGAGCAGTTCCTATCGTCCGTTTGACGGGAGGGCTCGCGGATACTGTTTTTGACGTGGATACATCCCGTTGCCCCATCGAAAAGAGAAACGGCTTTACTTTTGACTTTGCCGACAAAAAAGGGGTCGATTGGGCCTTGAATCGAGCCCTCGAGTGTTATAAGGATCAGCCTCAAAAATGGGAGTCGCTTGTCTTGAACGGCATCCAGCAAGATTTTAGCTGGAAGCACTCCCTTCCTGATTATTTGTCAGTGTATCGGGATCTGGGAAAAATCGAAGAAGAGTCTGTTAAAACTAAACCTAAAAAAGTCAAGTTAGCCTAATTAAAGCCCAACAGCTTTTTTGATGTATTTCCGGTTTGCGAAGATGTACTCGGCACCCGAATAGAGGGTGTAGATGGCAGCTGTCAGAACGCTATAAAAACTAATCGCTTGAAGAAGTTGGAGATCCAAGCATCCGAGTGAATAAGGGACCATTAGAATTAAAATAAAAAAGACCACCGTTGCCTGGATAACCGCTTTAATCTTTCCCGAAAGGCGAGCGGCAAGGGCGATTCCCCTCAATGCGCACAGAGTCCTTAGCGTACTAATGATGATATCGCGATAAAAGAAAACGCAAACCAGCAAAAGCGGAAGCTGAATGGCGCCTTGAGTAAAAGCAAGTAAAACGGAAAGGCGAAAGATGCTGTCGGCCATAGGATCGAGGAGTTTGCCAAGATCGGTGACTTTATTCTGCTTACGGGCGAGCGCCCCGTCGAAAGCATCGGAAAGCTCGGAGATGCCGGCTAAAACAAGAAGGATATACGGCAGTACAGCGAGTCTGATATCCAAATCTTGGGAATAAAGGTACACGACCAAAAAGATGGGACCTAGAAGAATTCTGGATAGTGTCAGAATTAGCGCTATGCTCACGAAATTAACCTAAACGTAGGTTATCTAGATATATTCATTTCCCCCTTTTTTAGGAAGGGGCAAGAGATAATTTATTTTGCATCGCCAGCTGGCCGCAAGCGGCCGCAATATCTTTTCCCTTCGTGTACCTCCAGGTCGCAACGATATCATAAGAAGAGAGGATCGTACGAAAATTTTCAATCGTTTCCTTCTCAGGCCGCTTCAGTTTCAGGCCTGGAACAGGGTTATAGGGAATCAGGTTCACTGTGCAAGGCTGTCCCTTCAACAAAACCCCCAATTCATGGGCATGTTCCGGAAGATCGTTGATCCCTGCAATTAAAGTGTATTCATAGGTAATGTTCCTTCTGCTTTCTCTGGCAAAAGCGGTCATAGCGGCAATGAGATCTTCCAAGGGATATTTGCGCGCGTACGGGATAATTTTTTTACGGATATGCTGATTGGGCGCATGCAAAGAGAGAACGAGACTGACGTTCAAATCTTCTTTCATAAAGCGGCGGATCCCCTCAATGACGCCAACCGTTGAGACTGTCATCCGACGCTGGGAAATATTGAGGCGAGAGGGTTCATTCAACAGCCGGATCGCCTGCAGAACGTTGTCGTAATTCTCAAATGGCTCCCCCATGCCCATGAAGACAACATGAGAAACTCTTTCCCCTTTCTGATGCAGGAACCGATCAATCTGGTAGACCTGTTCGAAAATTTCTGCCGGGTTCAAGTTGCGCAAAAGCCCCTGTTTGCCCGAAGCGCAAAAGGAGCACCGCGCAGGACAACCGACTTGGGAAGAGACACACACTGTCCGTCGCTGCTTAGAACAGATGAGAACCGATTCCACAAGTTCTCCATCCGACAATTCCCATAAAAATTTAGTCGTCTCCTCATCGTTCGACTCTTGGATATTTTTCTGTACAAGGGAAGAAAGAGATAACTTTTCCTTCAACTTCGACCGCAAAGATTTATTGAGATCACTCATTTGATCCCATTCGATCACTTTTCTTTCATAAATCCAGTGAAATATTTGCTTGGCACGAAAAGGCTTTTCCCCCTCTTCGCTGAGGAGCTTCGACAGCTCGTCCAAACTCATACTGTGAAGTGGTGGCATGAGGCCTTAGGGGTTGTAAGGAAATAAATTTTAAAGTTCCCGAGGAGAAAAACGGTTTAGATCTTGAGGATTTTTCTCCTCGGGAACTGTAAAAGTTATTTTTTTGCAACCGCTTATAATTGAGAAATGTTTCGTGTAAAAAGCGTGGTGTAAGCCTTATCAAAAAATTGCCGCCCTTTCTTGCTGAGATTGATCTTCTCAAGTGCACGGGTTGCGTCTTTATGCTCTTGTAGTGTTTTATAAGTATTATGCGAAATGCGGCGATACACCTTTTTGTCCATATCGATCCTAGCCGAAAGGAGCTCATGTGATAGACGCGTATGGATTTTTCTTTCATTCCGATCGGCCAAACGGACAGCAAAAGCCATCTTTGGCAGAGAAACTGTAGTTCGGGCTGATAATTTAATTGCCATAAAGATTTTACCCCTCATTTTTGGAAACTATTTTATAGAAGAAGGCCTTAAGAAGCAACTGGAAAAATGATAATTTTAATTACTCCGTTTCCAAAAGGCGCCTTGGATGCTTTTCGACCACCATAGCAAAAGGCGCAACTGGTTTTGAGCAATCCAAAAAATGACTGCTTTACTGAGGCCGAAATGACGGAAAATAATTAACAATGTCTCGTAGACTTGCCTTAAGATCCAATTGCGCTTCGGCAATCGGTATTCGTAATCAGTGAGAATCCGTTTCATGAAGGCTTTCCGCAGCGTCGGGTCGCGATACAAACGGCAAATCAGGTCAAATCCCCCTTGAATGCGGTAGGCAGTATTGAATTTACCCGCCATCACCAGGCTTTTTTTCTTAAACCAATAAGCCTGGAGACTGTAAGGAGTTTTTGCGCCTTTCAGGTCTTCATGTTCAATCTGCCTGAAGATCTGCTGGGGCCGCATCATGCTATGCCGAATCACACAGCCCGTGTAAATGAGATCGGGATCCGACTCGTTGTTGATAAATTCTTTCATAAACTGAAAAGAATTTCTTGAAATGTAGAATTCCCCGGGCTGCAAAAAATGCAAAAAATTTCCTTTGGACAACTCCACCCCTTTATTCAGCATCCCACTTAAATTCCGGTCAAGGGCCGTATAAATGCGGGCAATGCAACTCCGATAGGCATCAAAAATCGATAAAGAATGTTCCTTTGCCTGGCCGTCGATGATGATCACCTCGAAAGCATCGCAAGTTTGGCCGGCAATGCTATCCATCGTAAACGGAAGCAAATGCACATTCTGGTCCGTAATGGGAACGATCACCGAAAAATAGGGACAGAGATTGGCCATAAAGTTTCGTGCAAATTTAAGCTCTTATCCATAGAATAGAATAAACACACATTCGAGTCCTTCATTATGTTGACCTTTCAGCAGATCATCCATCGCCTTACCGAGTTTTGGGAAAAAAAACGGTGCATTATCCATCAAGGCCACGATTTAGAAGTGGGAGCCGGCACCTTTAATCCTGCGACTTTTTTGCGCTGTCTGGGACCTGAACCTTATCGGACGGCCTATGTCGAACCTTCGCGGCGCCCATCCGATGGCAGATATGGAGAAAACCCGAACAGGATGCAGCTGTTCCATCAATTCCAGGTTATCCTCAAACCCTCTCCTGCTGATGTGCAGCAGCTCTATCTCGAATCCCTCAGAGCGCTTGACTTAGACCTAAAAAAACACGACATCCGTTTTGTTCACGATGATTGGGAATCGCCCAGTGTGGGAGCTTGGGGCCTCGGATGGGAGGTGTGGTGCGATGGGATGGAGATCACGCAATGGACCTATTTCCAAGCCATGGGAAGCACCCCTCTCAAACCTGTCAGCGTGGAAATCACTTACGGGCTTGAACGGTTGGCGATGTACATCCAGAATAAGGACAGCATTTATGACCTGCAGTGGAACGAAGAATTGACTTTCCACGATATTGCCCAACGGGGCGAGTTGGAATGGAGCGCGTATAATTTCGAGGAAGCGAACGTCTCCATGTGGCTCAAGCATTTCGAAGATTACGAAAGAGAGGCCAAAACTCTCATCGCCCGCCATCTCCCTCTTCCCGCCTATGATTTCGTCATCAAAGCCTCCCATGCTTTCAACATGCTGGACGCGCGCGGTGCGATTTCTGTCACCGAACGGACCGGCTATATCGCACGCATCCGCGACCTGGCGCGCTTGATTGCTGTGGAATACATTTCTTCAAGAGAGAAATTAAACTTCCCTTTGCTCCTCAAGGAAAAACCAACACCCCTCAAAAAACTTCCTGCACTAAAAACACCGAAGTTCGATCCGCAAAAAAAACAGGATTTCCTGCTTGAGATCGGATCGGAGCAGCTTCCCGCCACCTTCGTCCCTATCGGCTGCATTCAGCTGGAAAAAGCGATCAAGCTGCTGTTTGAGGAACACGGTGTAACCTATGATGCTTTGCAAGTGTTCGGGACGCCTCAGCGCATTGCAATTCTCGTCAAAGGGGTGGTCGAAGGAACCCGTGCGGCAGAAACAGTGCGCAAGGGGCCTGCCATCGCTTCGGCATTCGACGCCTCGGGTAAGCCTACTGCCCAAGGCCAAGGCTTTTTGAAGTCCGTGGGCGCTTCCACAGCTTCCCTCGATGCGATTCGAAAAGGGAAGATAAAAAAATTAAAGATTGAGAGTGTGAAAGAGGCCGACTATCTGTTTGCCCTCATTTGTGAGCCGGGGGAATCGACATACGCGTTGCTCGCAGAAAAACTTCCTTCTCTGATCTTGAACCTCGAATTTCCCAAAAAAATGCGGTGGGGAGATCTCGATGTGAGTTATCCTCGGCCCGTTCATTGGATCGTTGCGCTATTTGGCGACAAGGTTATCCCGTTCAAATTCGGAGACGTTTCTTCCGACCGCTACTCCTTTGGACATGCGCAGCTCTCCCCGAAAAAATTCCCTTTAAAAGCCCCCAAAGATTACGCGAAGGAACTCAAGAAACATTACGTGCTGGCGGAAATCGAAGAACGGAAAGCAAATATCTTAAAGCAGCTCAAAGCGTTGGAAAAAAAGATCAAAGGGCATGCTCTCGAAATCAACAAAATCATTCCTCAGGTTTTGCATCTTGTCGAATGGCCCCAGCTCACTTCTGCAACTTTTGCCCCTGGATTTTTAAAAGCGCCCAAAGAAGTCTTGATCTGCGAAATGGTCGAACATCAGAAGTATTTTCCAGTTGCCGACAGCAAAGGGCAGCTGAAAAACCTTTTCATCATCACAGCAGATAATAAACCGAGTGATTTGATCCGCAAAGGGAACCAAAAAGTCCTTTCCGCCCGTCTATCGGATGGGGTTTTTCTCTATGAGCAAGATTTGAAAGTCTCACTGGAATCATTGAACGATAAGCTCCGTTTAATGACTCATCAAAAAGAATTAGGGAGCATGTTGGATAAGGTAGAGCGGCTGGCCACTCTCTCTCAAATCGTTAACAAACACCTGTCTATCGCGGACCAAAAGAAGGTCGCGCGGGCAGCGCTTTTATCCAAAGCAGACCTTGCTTCTGCTCTCGTCGGAGAATTTCCTGAATTGCAGGGGACGGCCGGAAAATATTATGCTTTAGCGCAAAAAGAGGAAAAAGAAGTCGCCTCTGCCATCGAAGAACATTGGATGCCGCGCGCGGAACAGGCCCCCCTCCCCAAAACAGGCGTCGGAGTGATTTTGAGCCTGGCCGATAAAATTGATAATTTGATCGGCTGCTACAGCGTTGGACTCAAACCTTCTTCTTCCAGCGATCCGCACGGCTTGCGCCGCCAATCGATCGGTCTGCTTAAAATCTTGATCGATCAAAAGCAAAGCGTCAATCTTAAAGCGATTGTCGAAGAAGCGTGCAAAGCATTTCCAAATAGGAATAATCAAGGGCAAATCGTGAATGAAATTCTCTCTTTCATCACTGCGCGGGCAAAATCCGTCTTTGAAGAATACGGGTTTAAAAAAGATGAGATCGATGCTTCCCTTCAAGGCCTTTGTAACGACCCGTATGATCAATTTTGCAAGACCCAGGCCCTCCATAGCTTCCGAAAATCCAGCGCAGAATTCGGAAAGCTATACGAAGTCTACAAACGGGCCAAAGGGCAGCTGGAAAAACCCGCTGCCGCCCCTTTTCAATCGGGGCTAGCTTTAGAGCCCGCAGAAAAAGAGCTCATGCACGCCCTCGATTTCCTGCACAAGCATTGGAAGACGACGATGAAAGATCGGCAATACCTCGAAGCCTTCCGCATGATTGCAAAATTGCAGCCGCCGCTTGCGAAGCTTTTCGATACAGTGAAAATTCTTGCAGACGACTCCAAACTTCGGGACAATCGGATTGCTCTCTTGCAAAAAGTCTTCGCCCCTTTTCAAGAACTGATCGATTTTAGCAAAATCCAGGAGTTATGAAAAAAACACAAATTCCGGTGATCGACCTGCACAGTGATCTCTTGTCCTATCTTTCCCACAACCCCGATCGTTCTCCTGAGGACTCGATTTCCCGGTGCTCTTATTCCCAGCTCCGGCAGGGGAATGTGAAATTGCAAACGGTGGCCATCTTTACCACCACTGAAGAGTATTCGACTAAAAATGGGCGCACACAAGTCGAATCCTATCTCAAATTGCTCGCACAATATCCCAACCACTTTGCTGCTTGCCGCTTACCTCTGGATGCGCAAAAAACGAGTGTTGCTCTTCTTCCCGCGTTCGAAAATGCGTCCACTTTTGTCAGCGAGACGGAGCCGCTTGCAGATGGGATCGCACGGCTCGAAGAGTACAAAAAAGCCCTGGGAGCCATTTTCTACATTAGTTTGACCTGGGATGAAGAAAACCGTTTTGGTGGAGGGAACCGATCTACGGTGGGTCTCAAACAAGATGGCAAACACCTCCTGGAATGGATGGACGGCAAAAAAATCGCCCTCGACTTCAGTCACACCTCAGATAAACTCGCTTACGATCTTCTCCATTTTATCGATGATGAGTCGCTCGACATTCCCATCATCGCAAGCCATTCCAATTTCCGCGCCATTTCCAATTATCCGCGCAATCTTCCCGATGAAATTGCCAAACAGATCATCCACCGGAAAGGGCTCATCGGCCTCAATCTCTTTGCCCCCTTCATCCATGAAACAGACCCGTCAGCGATTGCCCGCCATGTCGACCATGCTCTTGGCCTGGGCGCAGAAAATGCCCTCTGCTTCGGAGCCGATTTCTTTTGCGACTCCGATAATTCCGGCTTTTTGAAAGAAAAATACCATCGAATGGAGGCTTACTATCCACAATTCAGCAATGCATCTGCTTATCCGGAATTATTACAGCTTTTCTCTCAAAAATTAGAGCTGAACGAGCAGGTCCTGCTGAAGATCTCCAGCCAAAACGCTTTAACCTTCTTAAAAGAGCAGATTTTTGTATACACAGCGGGATTCAAAGATTGCCATTAACCAAATTTTGAATCCCCTGTGTATAACGATTTAAGCAGCGTGTTTTTTTGCTTTAATATTCACCCCTCGACTGAAAACGGTCCCTTCCGCAATTTCAGTGAGCTTTTTGTTCGCATTTCCTTCTTCTTTAGAGCTTTTTTCAAGAAGTCCAAGAATGCGTTCATATTTGAATAACTTCGCAAGGGACTTTAAAATCCCATACGAAGCGATTTCAAAATGCTCGACATGCTGAGCACAATTGATCAGAGCCGCGTCTTTCACACTTGTTTCATAGTCGATTTGCATGTACTTTTCCGTTTCATTCAATAGACTCTCCATCACTTCACAAGTCACTCGAGAGGGCTTCTTGCCAAGCTCTTCCAAAATACTTTCCAAACGACGAGCCTGCTCTTCAGTTTCTTTCAGGTGGTCTTGAAGTGCCTTTTTTAATTTCTCAGAAGAAACCGCGTCGATGAGTTTGGGAAGAGCACGAATGATTTGCTTTTCACCATCATGCATTAACTGCAGTTTATGGATGAACAAGTCGTGAATATCTTTCATCAGTTAGCCTATTTTTCTTTTTTTGTGTTTCCCTTCTCCCCCTTCTTCATTCTCATCTCGGCCGCTTCGGAATCTCCCTTCATCCTCTCGTTCCCTGCCATAAGGTTCTCTTGGAGAATCACCTTCTTTACGATACATTTGTTCGAATCGTTTTAATTCTTCATCAGCCCTCTTTTGCTCCCAGCCATATCTTTCTTGTAAGGAGCCGAGCATTCTTTCCCTGCTACCATTGATTCGAGTCAGATCATCATCCGTTAATTTTCCCCATTTCTCTTTGACTTTTCCTTTGAATTGATGCCACTTTCCTTTAAAAATATCGTCTTGCATTGTACCCTCCTCTTGTTAATTACCTCTTCTTATTTTTATTATACAATTATT